>JALFQD010000299.1 GCA_022785265.1 Clostridium sp.
GTCAACGCAAAATAATAATTAAAACTTTCTAACTGAATGAAAGGAAATTCTTAAACTTGTTTCTTTTATTAAGCTTTATTATTAACTTAGCAAGTTATCCACAGTTTTCAAAATATATAATTTCCTGATAGTATAAAAAAAAGAACCTATAGAATTTTAATTTTCATTCTATAGGCTCTATTTTTTTATCTTAATTCAGCATTAAATTTATTTTCTAAAGCCTTAAGTATTTTGTCATGAATTTTGTTTACTTCTTCATCTTTTAATGATTTTTTAAGGTCTCTATAAACAATAGCATATGCTATGCTCTTCTTTCCTTTTGCTATTTGAGCTCCTTTATAAATATCAAATAGCTCTACTTTTTCTACTAAGTTTCCACCAGCTTTTCTTATAGTTTCTTCAATATCTCCAACTAAAACATCATCATCAACTAAAATAGCTAAATCACGAGTTGCTGCTGGGAATTTAGGAATTGGTGTATAAACCTTCTTCATATCAGCTGCTTCATATAAAAGGTCTAAATCTAGTTCTGCTATGTAGCAAGGAGTTTCTAATCCATATTCTTCTTGAACATCTGGATGAATTTCTCCAAATACCCCTGCAGATTTTCCTCTTAATTGAATTGCTGCAGTCTTTCCAGGATGGAAAGTAGGATTTTCACTTTCACGTACATATTTAGCCTTCTTAATTCCTAAAGCTGATAATACATTTTCAACTGCTCCTTTAAGATTTAAGAAATCACAATCTCCATACATACCTATTGTTAAAATATTTTTTTCATTTGGAAGTTCTGTTTCAACTTCATTTTTAATATATACTTTTCCTACTTCAAATAATCTTGCATAACTATTATTTCTAGCATAGTTTCTTCCTAAAGATTCCATCATTGAAGGAATAGTTGAAGTTCTCATTACTGAATAATCTTCTCCTAATGGATTCTTTATTTTAACAACATCTCTTAAAGGAGAATCTGTTGGAAGTTTTATTTTATCAAATACTTTAGGTGATACAAATGAATATGCTACTGATTGGTTTAATCCTGAAGCTATTAAAGCACTTATAACTTCTTCTTTTAAAATTTCATTTCTATGTCTATTTTCTCTAAATGGAGTAACATCAAATACAGTAGTTGGAACTTTATCATATCCATAAATTCTTGCAACTTCTTCTGCTATATCTTCTTTTATTCCAATATCAACTCTAAATGTTGGAATTGTTATTTCTAAAGAATCTCCATTTATTTCTGTTTTTAAATCAACTAAATCTAAGCATCTTTTCATTTCTTCTTTACTTAACTTAGTTCCTAGGAATGTATTAATCCAATTAGAATCAACAGAAATATGTCCTATTTCCTTTTTGTTAGGATATACATCTATAACTCCTTCCATAACTTCTCCACAATCTAATTCACATACTAAAGCACAAGCTCTTTCTATTGCAATTTCAGCTAAGTTAGGGTCTATATCTTTTTCAAATCTTCCAGAAGCTTCTGTTCTTAAATTTAAAGCCTTTGAATTAACTCTTATATTTGTTCCATCAAAATTAGCACCTTCAAATATAACTTCTGTTGTATCATCTTTTATTTCTGAATCTAATCCACCCATTATTCCTGCTAAAGCTATTGTAGTTTCGTCATCTTTTATGCATAGGAAATTAGAATTTAATTCTCTTTCAACATCATCTAATGTTGTAAATTTTTCTCCATCCTTTGCAGTATCAACAACTATCTTTTTAGAAGTTATTTGTCTGCTATCAAAAGCATGCATAGGACATCCTATTTCAAGCATTACAAAGTTAGTTATATCAACAATATTATTTATTGGTCTAACTCCTGATTCCATTAATCTTTCTTGCATCCAAGCTGGTGATGGTGCTATTTTTACATTTTTAATTTTCTTAGCCATATATCTATTACAAAGATTGCTCTTTATTTCAACAGATAATTCATCATTTATATTTTCATGACATTTTTCTGTATATTCTAAGTTAGGCATTTTATAACTTTTATTTAAAGCAGCAGCTGCTTCTCTTGCCATTCCTACCATGCTTAAACAGTCTGGTCTGTTAGAAGTTATGTCAAAATCTAATATTGCTTTATTTAATCCTAAATATTCTTTAATATCCATACCTATAGGAGCATCTTCTGGTAAAATCATTAGCCCATGAACTGGTTCATCTCCTGCTATTCCTAATTCTTCTTCAGAACAGAACATACCATTTGATAAAACTCCTCTCATTTTACCTTTTGTGATTTGAGTTCCATCAGCTATTGTAGATTTATGAAGTGCTACTGGAACTTTATCATTTTCTTTCATATTAGTTGCAGCAGTAACTATTTGAATTACTTCTGAACCTATATTAGCTTGACAAACATTTAATCTATCTGCATCAGGGTGTTTTTCTATCTTTTCTATTTGACAAACTACTACTTTTTTAATTATATCCCCTTGAGTTATTACTTCTTCTAATTGAGAACCTGTTAATGTAAGCATATCTCCAAGTTCTTGTGGTGTTACATCTATATCAACATAATCTTTTATCCAATTATATGGTACCTTCATTTTTTATATTTCCTCCTCTAGAATTGATTTAAGAATCTCATATCACTTTCATATAATAATCTGATATCATCTAATCCATAGCTAAGCATAACCATTCTATCAATACCAAATCCAAAAGCAAATCCACTATATTCTTCTGGGTCTATTCCACAGTTTCTAAGAACATTAGGGTGAACCATTCCGCAGCCTAACATTTCTATCCAACCAGAGCCCTTACATACATTACATCCTTTTCCTCCACATACAAAGCATGTTGCATCCATTTCTGCTGAAGGTTCTGTAAATGGGAAGTGATGTGGTCTGAATTTAGTTTGAACCTTATCACCAAACATTTTCTTAACAAATAATTCTAATGTTCCTTTTAAGTCTGCAAAAGTTACTCCCTTTGCTACAACTAATCCTTCCATTTGGTGGAATATTGGTGAGTGAGTTGCATCAACAGAGTCAGCTCTATAAACCTTACCTGGTGAAATCATCTTTATTGGTGGTTTTTGCTTTTCCATTACTCTTATTTGAACTCCTGATGTTTGAGTTCTTAAAACAACACTATCATTTATGTAGAATGTATCTTGTTCACTTCTTGCTGGATGATTTTTAGGAATATTTAAGGCTTCAAAGTTATAATAATCAAGTTCAACTTCTGGACCTTCTTCAACTGAGAATCCCATTGATATGAATATATCTTTTATCTTTTCTATTGTTAATTCTAATGGATGTCTCTTTCCTATAACATTTTTCTTTCCAGGAAGAGTTATATCTATAACTTCACTTTCAAGTTTCTTCTTCTTTTCTTCTTCCTTTATTTTATTAACTGCTTCATCAAGCTTTTCTTCAACTACTTTCTTTACATCATTAACGAGCTTACCCATAACAGGTCTTTCTTCTTTAGATAAATCTTTCATACTTTTTAAAATAGTAGTTAATTCTCCCTTTTTACCTAAGTACTTTACTCTTATATCTTGAAGAGTAACACTGTCTTTAGCTTCTTCAATTAACTTTAAAGCAGTTTCTTGAATTTCATTTAACTTATTTTGCATTATATTTTCTTCTCCTTTCTTTTCTATAAAACATTTAAAAAAATACACTAATTATTTTTTTGTATAAAAAAAATCCGTCCCACAAAAGGGACGGAAATATTTCCGCGTTACCACCCTAATTGGCTTTTATTATAAAAACCCAACTCAAATTAATTTAACGGTTCCCCGCTAGCTACTACTAAAAATTTCACAGCTAGAACTCCTGAGCGAACTTCAATATAATCTTATTTAAAATGGCTTTCAGTCCATGACCATTTTTCCCTGAAAACTTAATTATACCTACTTTCTCATTCACAGTTTTGTTATTATTTTATTACTTTTACATTATACAGATGTTTTTCTAAAAATTCAACTTATTTTGCCTAACTTTTTCATATAAAATTATTGAGGCTGCTATTGCTACATTTAAAGATTCAGCACCACCTGGCATAGGTATTTTTACTTTTTTATCTGATAACTCATATATTTCTTTGCTTACTCCATTGCCTTCATTTCCAACAGAAATTATTAACTTACCACTTAAGTCCTCTTCAAAAAAGTCTTTATCTCCTTCAAGAGAGGTTGATAAAAGTGAAAATCCTTTATTACACAAGCCTTTTACTATTGTATTATCTTTATCATCATAAATTACTGGAATATGAAATAATGAACCCATACTAGCTCTTATTGTCTTTTCATTATATATATCTACAGTCCCCTTTGTTAAAATAATTCCATCTACTCCTGCTGCATGTGCTGTTCTAATTATAGTTCCAAGATTTCCAGGATCCTGTAGTTTATCACATAAAAGATAAAAATCTCCTTGAAGATTTAAACTTGTGGCATTCATCTTCACTACTGCTACTACTCCTTGAGGCTTTTCTGTAGAACATAATTCCTTAATAAGGTTATCTTTTAATCCATATACTTTTATATCTTTATTTAAATATTTTCCTAAATATTCTTGTATCCTTTTATTTTCTTCATCATTTACAAAGATATATTCTATATTTAAATTTGCTCTAAAAGCCTCTTCAATAAGTCTAAAGCCTTCAATTATATACTTACCCTTTTTATCTCTTACTTTTCTTTCTTTTAATTTTTTTGTTTCTTTATATAAACTATTTTCTTTGCTTTCTATAAAAATCAAGAATTACACCTCTTAATCCTTTATTATTGCACCTTCAAGACTATTTAATGCTTCTGCTGAACCTATAGCAACTATTACATTATCTTTACAAACTATATCATCTGCTGCTGGATTTAAATTTATCTTTTCTCCTGTTTTTATAGCTATTACATTTATTCCATATTTTTTTCTAAGGTCAAGACTTTTTAAGTCTTTTCCCACCCAATCTTTAAAAGCCTTTACTTCCATTATGCTATAATCTGATGATAGTTCAATATAATCAAGTATACTAGAAGAAATTATGTTGTGAGCTACTCTTACTCCCATATCTTTTTCTGGTAAAACTACTCTATCTGCCCCAATTTTATATAAAACTTTTGCATGTAATTCTCCATTTCCCTTAGCAATTATGTACTTAACTCCAAGTTCTCTAACAATTAATGTTGCCATAACACTTGATTGTATGTCTCCACCAATAGATATTATTGCCACATCAAAATTTCTTATTCCTAAAGATTTTAATGCATTTTCGTCTGTTGCATCAGCTTGCACAGCATGAGTTACTTCACTTGCAATATCTTGAATTAAATCTTCATTTTTATCTATTACTAGTACATCATTTCCTAAAGAATATAATGTGGTTGCAATTGATGCACCAAATCTACCAAGCCCAATTACTACAAATTGTTTTTTACTCAAAAAATCACCCTCTAACCAATTAATATCTTTGTTTCTGGATATCTATAACCTTTACTTTTTCTTTTATTTGTTAAAGCTAATGCTACAGTTAATGGTCCAACTCTACCGAAATACATTGTTATCATTATAATTATTTTTCCAATAAAATTTAATCTTTGTGTAACACCAGTAGTTAATCCAACTGTTGCAAAAGCTGATGTAGCTTCATATAATAAATCTATAAATTGCTCTTTTGGTTGTGTAATACATAATAACATTGTAACAACAACAACAAGACTAAAACTTATTATAAGTATTGCAAATGCTCTATAAACTAATTCTTTAGATAGTCTTCTTCCAAATAGTTCTGTATCTTCTCTTCCTTTAATAACACTTACTACAGTTAATACAATTATACCAAAAGTTGCAGTTTTTAATCCTCCTGCTGTTGAACCTGGTGAACCTCCAATATACATAAGAATTATTGTTAAAAACTTTCCTCCAGAAGTCATTCCGTCTAAGGATATGCTATTAAAACCAGCAGTTCTAGGAGATACTCCTGCAAATATTGCATTTAATATTTTATTTTTAATGCTCATAGGTCCTAATGTTTCTGGATTATTGTACTCTAGTGCAAACATAAATAATATTCCACCAAATAAAAGTATTGAAGTCATTAAAAGCACTAGCTTAGTATGAGTTGATAATCTTCTATCTTTTTTATATTTTAAAAGTTCTATTATAACTGTAAATCCCAAACCTGAAACTATTATTATTATGCTAAGAGTTAATAAAACTATAGCATTACTTGAATAAGAAGTTACACTACTATACCCTCCAAATAAGTCAAAACCTGCATTACAAAAAGCTGATACTGAATGAAATATTCCAAAATATAATCCTTTTAAAGGTCCATAGTCTTTAATAAACTGTGTTGCAAGTAACAATCCCCCAATAATTTGTACTAAAATAGTAAATAAGACTATTCTTTCTACCATTTTTACTAATCCTTGAATGCTAAAGGTATTCATAGCCTCTTGCATTATAAGTCTATCTCTTAATGTAATTCTCCTTTTTAATAAAATTGCTAAAAGGGTTGTAAATGCCATGAACCCAAGTCCACCAACTTCTATCAAAAGCATAATTACAATTTGACCAAATTCATTCCAATATGTTCCAGTATCCAATGTTACAAGCCCTGTTACACATACTGCTGAAGTTGCTGTAAAAAGTGAATCTAAAAAATTTGTAAAATTACCACTTTTAGATGATATAGGAAGAGTTAAAATTATTGCTCCTACAAGAATAACTATAGCAAATCCTAATGCCAAAATTTGAACTCCACTTAATTGTGAGGTTTTACTTTTTTTCATATAATTCATTAATAATCACTCCAAAGGATATATATTTTCCCATATAAAAATAAATGCGACTTTAGTCGCATTTATAATATTATTGCAAAATTAAGCATTTAGTTGTTTCTTAGCTACTTCTACTAATTCAGCAAAAGCTTTTGGATCATTGATAGCTATTTCAGATAACATCTTTCTGTTTATATCAACTCCAGCTAACTTCATTCCATTCATGAATTTAGAATATGAAAGACCATTCATTCTTGTAGCTGCATTTATTCTAGCTATCCAAAGTCTTCTATAATCTCTCTTCTTTAACTTTCTTCCTACATATGCATTTCTTAATGCTCTTATAACTGATTCATTAGCAGTTTTAAATAACTTGCTCTTTCCACCATAGTATCCTTTTGCAAGTTTTAATACTTTTTTATGATTTTTACGAGAATTAACCGCTCTCTTTACTCTTGCCATTTTCTAGACCTCCTGTATCCTAAATATTATAGGTATGGTAATAATTTCTTCATTACTTTTTCTTGATTTGCTGCAACATATCCAGTTTTTCTTAAATTTCTTGTTCTTTTTGTAGTTTTCTTAGTTAAGATATGGCTCTTGAAAGCCTTTGCTCTCTTTAACTTTCCTGTTCCTGTTTTCTTAAATCTTTTTGCTGCACCTCTATGAGTTTTCATTTTTGGCATGATAAAATTCCTCCTCTCTGATTACGCCTTTTTAGGGCCTAAAACCATTGTCATACTTCTTCCTTCTTTTTTAGCAGGCTTTTCTACTATACATACGTCTTCTAGCTTGCTTGCAAATTTATCTAAAATCTTTAATCCTAGATGAGAAAGCTCCATTTCTCTTCCTCTGAATCTGACAGTGATTTTTACTTTGTCTCCATCTAATAAGAACTTTCTTGCATTTTTAGCTTTAATATCAATATCATGTTCTTCAATAGTTAAAGAAACTCTAATTTCTTTGATACTGATAACTTTTTGATTTTTCTTAGCTTCTTTTTCTTTCTTTGACTGTTCATAAATGAATTTTCCTAAATCCATTATTTTGCAAACAGGTGGCTTTGCCCCTGGTGATATCATTACTAAATCTAATTCTGCTTCATCAGCTAATTTTTGTGCTTCCACAGTTTTTAAAACACCTAGTTGAGTTCCATCTGTCTTAATAACTCTAACTTCTTTTTCTTTTATCTCTTCATTAACTAAATATTTTTTGTTAATAATTTTCACCTCCGAAAAAAATAAAAAGCATTATATAATAAAAGGACGACTTAACGCCGTCCTGTATATTACCTCAATTACTTTAGATAATTAACCATACTAACTAGACTTTTCTGTTGTATGGTGAGAAACGGCTGTTTCTTCTTGACCTAAGTTATTGTATCATCATTATTTTTTAATGTCAATACTTTATTTGCAAAAAGTCACCTTATTTCCAAAGACTTTAACAATAGTATCAATAAATTCTTTATTAAGGCACTTTTCTTTGCTATGAATTATTATATGCTCTGGAGAATTTGTTATTAAACCACTTATTATTATATCTTCCATATTTGCATCTACTCCAATTTTACAGCCTGTAAGTTCTTTAATAAATTCATCAAGTATATCTTTTCCTTCTCCATCAGTTAAAGAATATTCTCCTAAGGATTGTATTGTAAGATTAACCTCTGAAAGTTTACTATCTTGAATATTAACAAAATATTTTAAAAGTCTTATAAACTCTTCATATTCTTTATCTATTATATAATTTTCAATTACTCTATCTATAAGCACTTCTATATTTAATCTTAAATCTTTCATTCTAAACAAAAGAAAACCATTTATATTAAACTCATTATTTTCTTCTATACATACTTTTATTTTATCTATTATTTCATTTATTATATTAGAATAATACAAAAAATCATTACCCTTATCAAAATTTTCTAATCTTAACACCTTCATAATGATTTCTTCTAATTCTAATAACTCACTTTGTCTTAAAAAGAAGTAATTGTCTGTTAAAAACTCAAATAACTCTTTTTTTCTGTACTTTTCTATTATTATCTTATACATTATATTACTTACATATATTATTATCTTTTTTCTTATTTTTTCATTATAATTATCATCATCACATATAATTTTTATTATATGTGTATTTTTTTCTAAACTTTCAATTAACCCAATATTTATATTTTTTTTCTTTAAAAGCTTTCTTAATCCTTGTAGTTCCTCAATAAAGTCTAGTTCTTCTGAATAAGCTAATTTCAGTACAAGCATGGATTTCACTCCCTTCTGATAATAGTATGCTTTAAAAATTTAAGCTCTATTCAAAATTTATAATTCTTTATCTGTTGATTTTTTTAATGTGAAATAGTAATGTTATCATTAGAAAATTTATAGGAGGCAATCATGTACTGTTTTATTGATTATAGAACCACAAAAGAAGAATTAAATAATTTATATAAATTAGGATTAGAACCAATTATTATTCCAAAAACTCCTTTAGTTTATGAAGCTATTAATGGTCATGTTGATATTCAACTTAATATTTTAAGCAAAAAAGATAAACTTGTTATTGTATCTAAAGATATAAATAAAAGTTTTCTTTCTTCTTTGAAAGATAAAAAAATAAATTATGTGTTATCTCATAATTCTTTAGGTTTTAAATATCCTAATGATATTATATTAAATGGACTTATTTTAGAAAAATTTTTTATTCATAATCTAAACTTTACTGATAAAACTCTTCTAGAAAGCCAACAAAACAAAAAAAACATTCATGTAAAGCAAGGCTACACTAAATGTTCAGTTCTTCCTATAAGAGAAGATTCTATTATAACAAGTGATAAAAATATTGCTAAAGAACTTCTAAATTACAATTTTAATGTTCTTCTTATCCCTTCAGGAGACATCCTTCTTCCAACATTAAATTATGGTTTTATTGGAGGTACTGGAGGAATGATTAGTGAAAATAAAATTGCCTTTTTTGGAGAACTTTCAAATTATGCTTATGGTCAAGATATCTATTCTTTTTTATATAAGTTAGATGTAGAACCTATCTACCTAAGAAAAGGTAAACTAATTGATAGAGGAAGTCTTCTAACTTTATAATTCCTTTATATTTTACGTAAAATATATAAAAAAAGTGTTAATTATTATTTTGTTTTTTCCTCTCTTTGAACCCCAACTCAACATAAAATAATAATTAATATTTTTTAACTAAACAAAAAAATTATAAACTTGTCTTTTATTAAACTTTAATATTATATTGGTAAGTTATCCTCAACTTAGGAATTTCCTATAAAATAAAAAAGCATAAATCTTAGTAAAATTCTTACTTAAGATTTATACTTTTTAAATCTAATCTTCACTTAAAATTCTTAATAATTTATTTAAATGCCTTTCTCCAACCACACATTCATCATTATTATTCATTTTAACTATTCTCTTTTCTTTATCAACATCTGCTATATTATTTATATTTACTAAAAAATTCTTGTGACACTTATAGAAGTTTTTCCCTAATTTATCTTCTATATCTCTTAAGGTTGCATTAATTACTATTTTTTCATCAACTCCATGTACAATAACCTTTTTCTTTTCTTCTAACTTTTCAAAAAATGTTATTTTTTCACAATCCAATCGTACATTGTTTTCACCGAATTTAAAATTAAACATATATCTCTCACCCTTTTTATTAAATATACTATTTTATTAAAAATTTACAACCCTTCACATTATATCATATTTAATATTCGAATATACTCGAAAATTCTGAATTTAACATTTATTTTTTTAAAAGACTGTTGCCTTATCTAACAACAGTCTTTTAAGCTTATTCTAAATTTTTTTCATAAGAGATGACATTATTGCAATACCACTTACTCCTACTTCCAATACACTTTCATAATTTTCTTTATTAATTCCACCTATGGCATATACAGGTAGATTTACTTTGCTACATATTTCTTTAAGCTCTTCTAAGCCTCTTGGCTCTAATCCTTTTTTACATTCTGTAGCAAACACATGACCATAAATTACATAATCAGCACCTTTTTTCTCTACTTCTAAAGCTTCACCTAAACTATGAATAGATACTCCTTTTATTCCTTTAAAATCATTTCCCTTATTTTCAGAAAAATCTTTAAAAGATAATTGAATACCAAAAGCATTAATTTCTTTTGCTACTTCTACATCACTATTGATTATTAACTTTATATTACCATTATTATTTAATATATTTTTTATTTTTTTAGCCATAATCAATAATTCTTTATGTTCTAAGTCTTTTTCTCTTAAAATAAGATACTTTAAATTAATTTTAGATATTTCCTCTATTCTATTATAAAAATCATCACAAAGTTTTCTATTTGTAACTCCTATTATATTCATAAAATTCTATCCTTACTCTCTTTAAATTTCCTCTTCTTCAAGTAATAATCTAACAACTGTATTAGCTTGATGATTAGCAACTATTGCCACTCTTGGAGCCATTAATCCATCATTAACTTTTGCTTCATTAATGAAATCTCCACAAATATAAAATCTTTTATTTATTTTTTTTGTTTGTATTATGTTATTTGAATAAAATCCTGCCATTCCTGAAGCTGATACTATTTTTTTTTCCTTAAATTTAGTTAATATTTCACTTACAAGCATTGCCTTATATTCTGGATTATCAAAAGCTTCTACAATAATATCTACATCTTTAAATAATTCTTGTATATTTTCTTTTTCAATTTTTTTATCAATAGCTTCAATATTTACAAATGGATTTACTTCCTTTAAAATCTCTTTAATTGCATGAACCTTTTTCATTCCAATATGCTTTACATAATATTGTTGTCTATTAAGATTGCTTGGCTCAACTATATCAAAGTCTATTATCTTTATAAATCCAACTCCTATTCTTGCTAAAGATAAAGCTACATTAGAGCCAAGTCCACCTGCTCCTGCTATGGCTACTCTTCCTTTTTTTAGCATTTCATATACATAAGGAGTATGTCTGCTTATCATTAATGCCTCAAGTTCTTCTTTTTTAGGAATTTCTCCTCTTTTTATGAGAGTAATTTTATCTCCATTTTTAATATTTGTATCTTCTTTTATTGGAAATCCATTTAAAATTATTATATCTGCATCACTTTTAAATTTATCTTTTATCTTAAATAAAGTATTCTCTTCTACAGTTTCTTTTTGCTCATTAATATAAATTTCCAAATTTTAGCCTCCTCCAACAAAGCTTACAACTTCTATAGTATTATTTTCTTTAAGTTTAAATGAACTAAATTCATCTTTAAGAACTATTACTCCATCTACTTCAACTACAACTCTATCCTTATTAATTTTAATTTTTGATAACAATTCATCAATAGTTATTCCATCATCTAGATTCATTTCTTTACCATTAACCTTCATTTACTCACCTTCTTTAAATACATATAATTTTCTAAACTGTTTTCTTTTATTAAGCTTAGCAACTAATATAAAGCACTTATAATGTAAGAAAAGACTTGCCGTTGTAGGCAAGTCTTTAATATCATAAATTATATTTTTATTGCTTCCCTACGGTGGTATTAACCACATCAGGTTTTAGAGTCTCAGTTCTAACAGAACATCTCTCAACCAACTCATAGTTGGTACCCCTAGCCTTTTAATATCTTATTACAAAACATATTATATTCTTGTTTTTTCTCATTGTAAAGTATAATTTTGTTAATAAAATATTGCTTAAATGTAGTAAATGACTTATCTTCTTTTTGAATACTTACTATTATTAAAATTATTCATATTATTTTCATTCATGCTATTGCCATTCATATTATTCATTCCACCATTTTGATTATTCATCATCATATTAAAAAAGTTAGCAAAATCATTTTGCGAATTATTGTTTCCGCCTTGTCCCATCATACCTTGAAGCATATTAAACAAAGGATTGCTATTAGTATTGCCCATAAGCATATTTAATAATGGATTATTCATGCCATTCATCATATTGTTATTCATCCCATTCATCATTCCATTATTTAGCATTCCACCATTCATACCATTATTGTTTAACATTCCACCATTCATAAGAAGGCTTAATAATATATTTATTAAAGGATTCATTCTCTCACCTATATAAATTAATGCTTATAATATATTATTTTTCAAATCACAAAATGCTACAAAAATGATTTATCAAAGTTTATCTAAAAACTAGATTTTCTAACTAATAAGTTAAATAATTTTTGTGATGATTCATCGTTTTTATATAAAAACTCTGGATGCCATTGTACTGCCATAGCCATTTTTGTTTTTTCTATTTCTATACCCTCTATTAATCCATCTGTTGCCATAGCGTTTATTTTTACATTAGGTGCTTTTTTTCTTATTCCTTGATGATGTAAGCTATTTACTAATAATGTTTCTTTTTGAATACAATCATACAACATTGTATCTTTAAATATCTCTACTTTATGTGTTCCTTCATTATAAGGATGTCCTTGCTTATGATTAAGTGTTATTTTATGCCCTCTTTCAGTTGGAATATCCTGATATAATGTTCCTCCCATAACAACATTTAGGATTTGAAGACCTCTACAAATCCCTAATAAAGGTTTATCCATATTTATTAATCTTTCTATTAAAAATTTTTCCTCTTCGTCTCTTTCAAAGCATATTTCATTACAATAATATTGAATTTTATCTGTGTATAATAATGGATTTACATCCTGCCCTCCTGTAAAAAGGAAACCATCCATTTCATCACATACTTCTTTTAATATATTATTATCAGTAGTTAAAGGAAGTATATAAGGTACTCCTCCTGCCTTTATTATTCCATTCATATAACCTGGAACCATCCATAAACTATCCTTTTCTGAATCATATAATGGTAAAACTCCTATTTTGGCTCTCATAATAATCACTCCTTTAAAACAAAAAGGTGCACACTTTAATAAAGTGCACACCTTTGTACTTTCTTAATTAGATAGTACCAAAATATTATTTCATTGTCAAAATCTATTATTTCTTGCCAAAAGTAAATTTCTTATGAGTTTTAGTAGTTTCTACTCCTTCTACTTCTTCTCCACAAGCTCTCATAAATTCTGCTAAAGCTTCTTTTTGTTTTTCATTAAGAGTCTTAGGAACATCAACTATTACCTTAACATATTGGTCTCCTCTGTTCTTTGTATTAACTATTGGAACTCCTTTTCCTTTTAATCTAAATACAGTACCTGATTGAGTACCTGCTGGAACTGTATATACAACATCTCCATCTATTGTTGGAACTTTTATTTCTGTTCCAAGAGCAGCTTTACCCATAGAAATATGTGCTTCTACATGTATATCATTATCTTTTCTAATAAATTGTTTAGATGGTGCAACCTTAAATACAACATGTAAATCTCCTGCTGGGCCACCATTTTTGCCAGCATGTCCTTGACCTCTTAAAGTCATATATCTTCCTGTATCTACACCTGCTGGAACCTTTATAGTTATCTTTCTGCTCTTTCTTTCAGTTCCTTTTCCTTTACATGTATGACATGGTTTTTCTGCAATTTTACCTTTACCACCACATTGGTCACATGTAACAGTTCTTATAGAAACTCCAAAAAGGCTTTGAGTTTGCATATTTATATGACCTTGCCCATTACATTTAGGACAAGTTTTTAAATTTGTTCCTTTTTCTGCTCCTGTTCCACCGCAATCTTCACATTTTTCAATTCTTGAAATTGAGAACTGCTTTTCAGCACCAAATACAGCTTCATCAAAGGTTAAATTTAAAGTATATTCAATATCGTCACCTTTTACTGGTCCATTTCTTCTTGAAGAACTTCTTCCGCCACCAAAAATATCGCTGAATATATCACCAAAGTCTCCAAAATCGCTAAAGCCACTAAATCCTCCTGCTCCACCACCAAATCCGCCTGGTTCTGCTGTTCCAAATCTATCATAGTTTGCTTTTTTCTCTGGGTCTGAAAGAACTTGATAAGCTTCATTTATCTCTTTAAATTTTTCTTCTGCTTCTTTATTTCCTTGGTTCTTATCTGGATGATACTTTATAGCTAATTTTCTAAATGCTCTTTTTATTTCATCATCGCTTGCACCTTTTTGAAGTCCTAAAACTTCATAATAATCTTTGCTTGCCATTTGAATTTCACCACCTAGTTTATTTTTAACTTTAGAAAAGGGAAGACGACCTGTGTCTTCCCTCTAACATTATATAAGGTTATACCCTATTTTTGCAAACTATTTATCGTCATCAACCTTAAAATCTGCATCTACGACATTGTCATCTTGTGGACCTGCTGCTCCTCCTTGAGCTCCCATATTTGGATCAAATCCTTCTGCACCTCCTGGTTGTGCTCCAGCTTGTTGATACATCTTTTGAGAAACTGCATAGAATGCTTGATTTGCTTCTTCCATAGCCTTCTTAACTACTTCAATGTCATCAGAATCTTTAACCTTCTTAAGTTCTTCAATCTTAGCTTCTATATTTGACTTATCTGCTGCATCAACCTTATCACCAAGTTCACCTAAAGTCTTTTCTAATTGATAAATTGTTTGGTCAGCATTGTTATGAACTTCTATCTTTTCTTTTCTCTTCTTATCTTCTTCTGCAAACTTTTCAGCTTCCTTAACAGCCTTATCTACTTCTTCTTCACTTAAGTTAGTTGAAGCAGTTATTGTTATATTAGCTTCTTTTCCTGTTCCCTTATCTAAAGCAGATACCTTAACAATACCATTTGCATCTATATCGAAAGTAACTTCAATTTGAGGAATTCCTCTTGGAGCTGGAGCTATTCCTGAAAGGTTAAATCTTCCTAAGCTCTTATTGTCAACAGCCATTTGTCTTTCACCTTGAAGTACATTTATATCAACTGATGTTTGGTTATCAGCATAAGTTGAGAATATTTGGCTCTTCTTAGTTGGTATTGTTGTATTTCTTTCAATTAATGGAGTTGAAATACCACCTGCTGTTTCAATTCCTAATGTTAATGGAGTAACATCTAGTAATAATACATCTTTAACTTCACCAGTTAATACACCTGCTTGAATAGCTGCACCAATTGCAACACATTCATCTGGATTAACTCCCTTTGAAGGTTCTTTTCCTGTAAAGTTCTTAACAGCTTCTACAACTGCAGGAATTCTTGTTGAACCACCAACTAATATTACCTTATCTACTTGATTTATTGAAAGTCCAGCATCATCTAAAGCTTTCTTCATTGGAGTTATAGATCTTTCAACTAAGTCATGAGTTAATTCATTAAATTTAGCTCTTGTTAAGTTTAAATCTATATGTTTTGGACCAGTTGCATCTGCTGTGATAAATGGTAAGTTAATGTTTGTTTGAGTTGATGAAGATAATTCTATCTTAGCTTTTTCAGCTGCTTCTTTTAATCTTTGTAAAGCCATCTTATCATTTCTTAAATCAATTCCATTTTCAGCTTTAAATGTGTCTGCGATGTAATCCATAATCTTGTTATCGAAGTCATCACCACCAAGTCTTGTATCACCATTAGTTGCTAATACTTCAAATACTCCATCACCAAGTTCAAGTATAGATACATCAAATGTACCACCACCTAAATCATATACAAGTATTTTTTCACTTGTTTCTGTCTTATCAAGACCATAAGCAAGTGATGCAGCTGTTGGTTCGTTTATTATTCTTAAAACTTCAAGTCCTGCAATCTTACCTGCATCCTTTGTTGCTTGTCTTTGAGCATCATTAAAGTATGCTGGAACTGTAATAACTGCTTGAGTTACTGGTTCTCCTAAATAAGCCTCTGCATCAGCTTTAATTTTTTGAAGAATCATTGCTGATATTTCTTGTGGTGAATATTCTTTATCATCTATTTTAGTTTTATGGTTAGTACCCATTTCTCTCTTTATTGAAATTATTGTTTTATCTGGATTAGTTATTGCCTGTCTTTTAGCTACTTGACCTACTAATCTTTCTCCATTAGCTTGGAAAGATACTACTGAAGGAGTAGTTCTTGAACCTTCTGAGTTAGCGATAACTACTGGTTCTCCACCTTCCATAACTGCTACACATGAATTTGTTGTACCTAAGTCGATTCCTATAATTTTACTCATAATTTATTCCTCCTAAAAATATAGATTACTCTATGTTCAATTTACTTTTTTATTATTTTTATTAATTGGCTACTTTAACAACTGTGTGTCTTATAACCTTGTCACCTTTTCTATAACCCTTCATAAAAACTTCAGCTACTACATTTTTATCAAGATTTTCATCTTCGACATGCATTACTGCTTGATGAAGATTAGGGTCAAAACCTTCATCTACTGGAATCTCTTCAACTCCAAGCTTTTCAAATGATGATTGTAAGCCTTTCATTGTCATTTCAATTCCTTTTTTAAGGTCTTCTACAGAACCATCTGCTGCATAAGCTCTTTCTAAATTATCTAAAGTAGGAAGAACTTCTTTTAACACATCTGCACATGCATCTGTATAAATTCCTTCTTTTTCTTTAGCTGTTCTTTTTCTATAATTTTCATATTCAGCAGTTAATCTTAGAAGTCTATCTTTTAATGTTTCTACTTGATTTGTAAGCTTCTTTATTTCTTCTTTATTTTTTCTTAGCATATCTAATTCATCCTTTTTTTCAGCATATTCAGCATCTTCAGAAGCTTTTTCTGCTGTTTCTTTAGTTGAATCTTCTTCTTGTTTTGCTTCTTCCTGTTTTGTTTCTTCTTGCTTTACTTCTTCATTCTCAGTAGATTCCTCTACTGTCTCATTGTTTTTTTCATCTATCATTCATTTCCACCTCTTCTCTTATTCACTCTAGTTCATGTTTCTTTAATGTATCATTTAATTCCTTCATTACTTGAGCCATAATTGCTATTACCCTTGAATAATTGATTCTTCTTGGACCTATTAGTCCTATAGTTCCTATAGATTTATTTCCTAAAGAATATTCAGCAGATATTACACTACAATTTTTAGCTTCTGGTATATAATTTTCATCTCCTATCTTTACTGAAAATTTTCCATTAGGTTCTATAAGCTCTAATACACAATCTTTATCATAAAGTAAATTTAATATTTCTTTTGCACTATCTATGTCATTATATTCTGGATAATTAAATATATTTGTTGTTCCCTCCATAAATACTTCTGAAGGATTTTCTTCCTTTAATGTCTCATAAAGTGCTGGAACTATTGCATTAAATAAATCATCAAAGCCTTTTAAATCACCCTTTAAGTTATTTATTACCTCAAGGTTTATTTCATCAATTGTTAAACCACTTAATCTTTTATTTATTATAGTATTTATAACTTGAAGCTCTCTTGATGTTGGTGATTTTTCAACTTTAATTCTGTGATTTTTAATTACTCCTCCATCTGTAACTATTACTGAAACTATATTATGCTCATCAACCTTTAAAAGCTGAATGGATTTTATATAACTTTGCCTTACAGATGGTGTTTGAACTACGCATGTTAAATTTGTAAGTTCTGATAATAATGCACTTGCTTGCTTAACTATCTTATCAACCTCAAGCATTGCAGAATCAATAATATACTTTTTTATCTGCATTTCCTCATCAGAAGATAAATGAGCACTTTGCATTAATTTATCAACATATAGTCTATAACCTTTTGATGATGGAACTCTGCCAGCTGAAGTGTGAGGTTGTTCTAAAAATCCCATATCCTCAAGGTCAGCCATTTCATTTCTTATAGTAGCAGACCCTACACCAAGATTATATTTTTTTGCTAATGTTCTTGAACCAACAGGTTCTCCTGTACTTATATAGTCATTTATTATTGCCTCAAGAATTTTTATTTTTCTATCATCAATAGGCATTGTTCTCACCTCTTTTTTATTAGCACTCATTAGTGATGAGTGCTAACGACTATGATTTAAATATATATTTAATCTAATTATTTGTCAATTATTATAATTAACTTTCTACGCTAGTTTTATTCTCAAATATTAATTTATTTTTATTTTTCTTTAATTTGCTTCATTTTTCTTCTTATTCTAGTATCATATCACTCATAACCATATTAGATAATTCTATTCCTTTTTTGCTTAAGAAAATTCTTCCGTCTTCCCTAATTAAAAGCCCATTTTTTATATGTTTTTCTATAACTTCTTTATATAACTCATCAATCTTTTTTCCAAATCTATTTTCAAATTCTTTTTCTTCAATTCCTTTTATCATTCTTAGTCCCATAAACATGAATTCTTCAATTTTATCTTTTTCTGTATTTTCTAATTCTTCATCTATAATAGAATTATTTTCATTTATATTCTTTATATACTCTTTTATATTATCTATGTTTTTTATTCTCTTTCCATCTATATAAGAACTTGAAGAAACTCCCACTCCTATATATTCTTTACATTGCCAATAAATTTTATTATGAAAACATTCTTTATTATCTTTTGCATAATTAGAAATTTCATACTGATTATATCCTTTAAATTCAAGAAAATCTCTTCCTTTTTCATACATTGCTCTTTCTTCTTCTTCTGAAGGTAAATCTAATAAATCCTTATTAAATAAAGAATAAAAAGGAGTTTTTTCTTCAATAATAAGGCTATAACTTGAAATATGTTCTGGATTAAGCTCTACAACTTCTTTTAAACTTTCAAGCCAAATGTTAAGGCTTTGATTTGGAAGGCCAAACATCATATCAATATTTATATTTTTAAATCCAATTTTTCTTGCAAGAATGTAGTTTTCTTTAAATTCTTCATATGTATGAATTCTTCCTATTTTCTTTAATATCTCATTATTTGTACTTTGAAGTCCAAAACTTATTCTGTTAATCCCTCCATTAAAAATTATTTCTAATTTTTCTTTATTTACTGTTCCCGGATTACATTCCATAGTTTTTTCTGCATTTTCTACAAAATCTAGTTTGTTTATTGTATCTAATAAAATTTTTAAATTTTCATCACTTAAATATGATGGTGTTCCACCCCCAATAAATAAACTTTCTATTTTATATTTTTTTGTTTTTGATAATATCTCTTTATTTAATGCTTTTACATATTCGTCCATAAGCTCTTCCTTATGTGAATATGATGGGAAATCACAATACAAACACTTTTGTTTGCAAAATGGTATATGTATATATAGTGCTACTTTTTTCATGAACTTCTCCTCAAAATAAAGGAGGACACTTAATTTAAATGCCCTCCTTAAATATTTATATTATCCTAATATTATTTCTGCTTGTTCTCTTAATAAATCAATCTTGCTATCTGCATCTACTACTGAGAAATTATAAACTTCTGTAAATATAAAGAAGTAATTTGCAATAGCTATTCTTCTTGCTCTTTCTATTCCTAAATCTGTTTCTATTTTTTCTAATAATTCTACTTCTCTTGCTTCATACTCTCCATCGATTAATGCTAAACCTAATACTTCAAAATATATTATTCTTTTAGTTCTTACAGTTGCCTTTGAAAGTACCTTCATTATATCTTCATAACTCATATTTTGAATTTCATAATCTGGTAATTTTAATTCTTCTTTATAATCTTCTATTAATTCTTTCTCTTCCTCTGCAAAAACTTCATCAACATTTGCTACTTGATTAACTAATTCTAAAAATGCTATCGCTTCATCTTTTTTTAATTCATTTAAAAACATATATTTCCCTCCATCCCATCTAATATAATCTTCAAATATATTATATATTATTTTCTATAATTATTCACCTTAATTTTAGATAGAATGGAAATAATTATTATGCTAGTCAACTTTTAGTATGGACATAAATGCTTCTTGTGGAACTTCAACAGAACCTACCTGCCTCATTCTCTTTTTTCCTTCTTTTTGCTTTTCTAAAAGTTTCTTCTTTCTTGAAATATCTCCACCATAACATTTTGCAAGAACATCTTTTCTCATTGCTTTAACAGTTTCCCTAGCAATAATCTTGCTTCCTATAGCAGCTTGTATTGGCACTTCAAACATTTGTCTTGGAATTATTTCTTTTAGTTTTTCTGCAATTCCTCTTCCTTTATGATAAGCTCTTTCTGCTGGAACTATCATTGATAAAGCATCTACAATATCTCCATTTAACAATATGTCAAGCTTAACAAGCTCTGTTCTTGTATATCCTTTAAATTCATAATCTAAAGAAGCATATCCTCTTGTTCTTGATTTTAAAGTATCAAAGAAGTCATATATTATTTCATTTAATGGAATATCATAATAAATAACAGCTCTTGTTTCTTCTATATATTCTATATTTATATATGAACCTCTTCTTTCTTGACAAAGCTCCATAACTGAACCTACATAATCCTTTGGTGCTATTATTGATGCTTTTACAACAGGTTCTTCCATGTATGAAATTTCTGTTGGCTTTGGAAGATTTGTTGGATTAGTTATATCTATTACCTCTCCATCAGTTTTAGTAACCTTATATATAACTGATGGAGCAGTAGTTATAATGTCTAAATTAAATTCTCTTTCTATTCTTTCTTGAATTATTTCCATATGTAATAAACCAAGGAAACCACATCTAAATCCAAAACCTAATGCTACTGAAGTTTCTGGTTCAAAATTTAATGCTGCATCATTTATTTGAAGCTTTTCTAAGGCCTCTTTAAGTTCATCATACTTAGCTCCATCTACTGGATATATACCAGAATAAACCATTGGTATTGCAGGCTTATAACCTGGAAGTGGTTCTTTTGTTGGTCTTTCAGCTTCAGTTACCGTATCTCCAACTCTTGCATCTCTTACATTTTTAATTGAACCACAAATATATCCAACATCTCCTGCACTCAATTTATCTATAGCCATCATTTTAGGAGTAAATACCCCTACTTCAACTACTTCACATGTGCTTTCTGTTGCCATAAACTTTATTTTTGTTCCTGGCTTTACCTCTCCATCAAAAACTCTTATAAAACATACAACACCTTTATAACTATCATAAACTGAATCGAATATTAATGCTTTTAAAGGAGCATTTTCATC
The DNA here is from genome assembly GCA_022785265.1 of Clostridium sp. Lineage (GTDB taxonomy): Bacteria > Bacillota > Clostridia > Clostridiales > Clostridiaceae > Clostridium. The sequence goes on from JALFQD010000299.1 coordinate 21,703, forward strand.
TCCTTGAGGTGGTGGAAGCTTTTGAACTATCTCTTCTAAAACATCCTCTACATTTAATCCTGTTTTTGCTGATATCATAGGTGCATCCTCAGCTTCAATTCCAATTACATCTTCAATTTCTTGCTTTACTTCCTCTGCTCTTTGAGATGGCAAGTCAATTTTATTTATAACTGGTGCAATTTCTAAATTGTTATCTAAAGCTAAATAACAATTTGCTAAAGTTTGAGCTTGTATTCCTTGAGTTGCATCGACCACAAGAAGTGCACCTTCACAAGCTGCTAAGCTTCTTGATACTTCATATGTAAAGTCTACATGTCCTGGAGTGTCTATTAAATTTAAAATATATTCTTCTCCATCTTTACCTTTATATATAAGTCTTGCTGCTTGTGATTTAATTGTAATTCCTCTTTCTTTTTCAATTTCCATGTTATCTAGAACTTGTGCTTCCATTTCTCTTTTTGTTAAAGTTCCAGTTAATTCTAATAATCTATCTGCTAATGTAGATTTTCCATGGTCTATGTGTGCTACAATTGAAAAGTTTCTTATGTGTTCTTTTCTATTACTCATATATTAAAACTGCTTTCTTTTAGCAGTTACTTCACCCCCATCACTAGAAATTAGATAAATTATATCATATAAATTATAGTTGTCGCAAATAAATACTCATATTTACAAGAACTACATAATACCGTATTTATTCACCTATTGTCAATTTAAAATCTTTTTCTCCTATTCTAATAACTATTCCATTTTCAGAATATATTTTTATTTTGCAATTATCCTTTAAAAAGCTTGAAAAATCTTCTCCAAATTCTTTACTTACAAGTTCATAATTATTATCTGCATTTCCTAATGGTGATAATGCTCTTGTGTTTACCATATTTATTTTTATAAGACCTATACATTCTAAAGAAAATATAGTTATTAGTGCAATTATAATTAAATATTTTTTTAACATTCATGTTCTCCTTCAATTTTGTTTCCACACTTATTAAGGATTACCAAAATATTAATTTTTATACATTGTTTAAGGATTTTTTTCTCTATTTATATGTTCTGCAATTAATCTTGCTATTAATTTTGCTGAGTTCTTAGCTTCTTGTGCTGTATTTACATTAGCTCCACATTCTATTAGCATTGTACTATCGCTTAAACTTTGAGTTCTTCTCATAGCTCCATAATTATAAATTACATTACTTCTTGTAAAACCTGGAAAAAGTTCATTAGCTTTATTATAAAATTCATCTACTAATGCTTGATTTTTTTCATACCTAGTGCTTTTAGTTGCTGTTACAAACATTATTTTAGCAGTACTTTCTCCATTTACTATAGCTGTAACAGCATTTTTATTTTCAACTGAATCTCTATGAAGGTCAATTATAAGTTTAAAGTTATCTCCATATTCATTTAAATATTTTTGTACTGTTTCTATAGACCTTGCATAGCTATCATTATATACCTCACTATGATTGGTTTTATCATGTATTACTGATATTCCATAAGTATTTTCAAGCTCTTCTGTTAAAACATTTCCTACCCCTACAATATTATAGTTTTCATTAATTGAATCTATTCCTCCTTCTACATATGCCTCAGTAGTATGAGTGTGATATATAAGAACCTCAGGCTTACTTTTATCAATCTCTTTTTTTAAAGAATTATCACTAATATTATCTACTCTTATAATTGTTTCCTCATCTATATTAAATGATGCAATATCAGTAGATTGAATATTATCTGATGATTGAGTTTTTATTGCAAAATAACTTACTTCATTTCCAATTATGCTATTACTGTCCAATTTATTTAATCCTAAAGTCTCAATCATTAATGTTTTTAATGTAAGCTTATTCTCTACATATGCACTTTTATCATAAATTTCATTTTCTATAATAGGCATTCCAAAATTAAGAAGCTGAACATATGGAAGTGCTCCATTTTCTGTATTTTTTTTTAGAACTTTTAGAAATCTTCCAGCATATGCCAATATAAAAACTAAGAGTATTATTATTCCTACATTAATTTTATGTTTATTCTTATTAACTCTTATTATAGTTCCATACAAAATAAAAGCCCCCCTGAGATTTATATCAAATCACTTTATATTATATGGAAATTTTACATAATTATTAGTACTTTTTTTAATTCATAAATTTATTTATATCTTCCATTGTCATATTAGGCTGTACTGCTATATTTATTCCATTTGCAATTATTTTAGATAATGAATCTATAATTAAATCTACTTCTTTAGGAGTTACTATTAAATCTCCAAAATAGGGATTAAGCATTTCTTTTATAAGAACTTCTTTTTCATTCTTATCAATATTTTTAAGCATATTATAAAATTCCTTTCCTTCTTGTGCTTCATTAATTAAATTATCTAAAACCATATCCATAGTATCATTTGCTATCGTTGAAGCATCCACTACCGTTGGAACTCCAACCGCTATTACCTTTACCCCAAGTTCTTTTTCATTTATTGCTTTCCTATGATTTCCTACTCCTGCCCCTGGTGAAATTCCAGTATCACTTATTTGAATAGTTTTATTTAATCTTTGAATTCTTCTTGCTGCTAAAGCATCTATGCATATTACTAAAGAAGGCTTTATCTTATCAACTAAAGATTTAATTACTTCGCCAGTTTCTATTCCTGTAGTTCCTAAAACTCCTGGTGAAATAGCAGCCACAGATATCATGTTTTCTTCCATAGCCTCTGGCATAACTTTACTTAAATGCCTTGTTACCATTATACCTTCAATTACCTTTGGTCCTAATGCATCTGGAGTTACGTTCCAATTTCCTAATCCTACTACTAAAACTTTATCTTCTTTTTTTACCTTTATTAGTTCTTTTAATATTTTTCCTAATACCTTTGATACACTATCCATTAATTCTCCATCATATTCTGTAAATTGAGGTATATCTAAGGTTATATAATTACCAATTGGTTTTCCTAATTTTTCGGAACCAATTTCATTTATAATTCTTACCTTACTTATTTTGGTCCCATCAATTTCTTCTTCCTCTAGTATGACTCCATCTGCTTCCTTTTTGTTTTTTTCTTTATACATCTCTTTACATTCTAAAGCTAAATCAGTTCTTGTATTAATCATAATAACACCTCATAAATAAACTTATTTTTTATAAACAATATTTGTAGCTATAAAACATATAAAATTATCTATAGCTTTAAATATCCATATAATTTATTTTCCCATATTATATAAATTTAATACTTGAATATGTGAAATTTCAATGTTATAATAAGGTTTGTTGAGTATGACTCGTACGCAGATTTCCCCAAAAACTGCAAGAGGCCCTATAAAAATTTGAGGGGGTGAATTAAGAATGGCAAATATTAAATCAGCAAAGAAGAGAATTAAAGTTACTGAAGTTAAGACTGCTCAAAATAGAATGATTAAGTCTGCTTTAAAGACTACTATAAAGAAGTTCGAAGCTGCTGTTGCTGCTAAAAACGTTGAAGAAGCTCAAGCTTCATTCGTTAAGGCTACTAAGGCTTTAGATATGGCTGCTCAAAAAGGAGTAGTTCACAAGAACATGGCTGCTAGAAAGAAATCAAGATTAGCTGCTAAGTTAAATGCTTTAGCTTAATTAAGTATAAACCGACCTATAATTAGGTCGGTTATTTACTTTTTAATAAGGAAATTATATTAATTGCTAAACTTTGAGTAACTTGTTAAGAATAATATATTCACTCTATTTTTTTATTGTAAGAGTTCCAACTAAAAGCATCTCTAATTCCATTTTTTTATCTACATTAGAAGATTTTAATTTTTCTTCAGTTTTCATGCATAGTCGTATAAGCTCTTTAAGTTGCTTTAATGAAAATTTATTGCTTAAATTTATCATTTTTTCACATACAAATGAAGGTAGCCTAAATTCTTTTACAAAATCCTCTATCTTTTTTCCTGTCATTACTCCAATCTTTATTGTATATAATCTCTTAAATTGATTTTCTATTGAAGTTATAATAAGCATATGTTGGTCTGCTCTAAATAAAAGTTCATCCATAAGGTCCATAGCCTTATCTATTTTTCTTTGAGAAATTAAATCTACTAAATCAAAAATATCCTCTTCATTTTTAGGTGGAAGAAGCTTATTAATATCTTCTCTCTTAATTTCTCTTCCATTTGTATAAGCAATAAGCTTATCTATTTCTCTATTTACTATATCAAAATTATTAGCTACCCTTTCACAGAAATATCTAAGTTCAATTTTGCCTATTTTCCCTTTTTTCTCTTGAAAAATCTCCTCAACCTTTTTTGCAAATTTATCTCTTTTTAGTTTTTCAAAATATACTATTGAAGTTATTTTATTTAAAGACATAAGCTTTTTATTTTTTTTAGGAGTTTCTCTTTTATCATTAAAAACATAATACATAATTAATATTGTATAGGGAGGAATATCTTTTAAATATTCTTTTATCTCTTTGAATATAGCATTTCCTGCACTATCAGTTTTTTCTTTTAGAAAATTTGCCCTATAAACAACTACTAATTTTTTTTCACTCATAAAAGGAAGAGTTTCACAAGCATTTTTTATATCTTCTACTGTAACTGTTAATCCATCTAACTTTACATAATTAAGGTCTCCAAGTCCATCACTCATAAATGGCTTTGAAATTAACTTAATTTCCTCTTTTATAAGTTCCTCATCCAATCCACAAAATATATATGAATTTTTTAAAGAATTCTTCTTTATATCATTTTCTAAAACATCATAAGTAATCAAGTTAATCCACCTTTCCAACTAATATAAAATAATTTTGTCCTTTAAAATGTAAAATCCCTTTAGATTATCATTCTTAAAATCTATTATATCATATTCTTCTTCAAAATTTTTATCCTTACCCATGTTAATCATATATTGTTTTCCTTTAATATTCATAATGAAATTTTTATTTTTTCTATTTATCTCCACATTATTTTTTATTGATATTTTCTTTCCTTCTCTATATCCATTTGAAGTTAAGGAAACCTTTTTAAGTGTCTTTATATCTATATTTCTTTTATTAGTAACTAAGGCTCTTTCCCCTTTATATGATATTAAAATAGCTCCTTCTTTATAGTAATCTACTCTTACTAAAGGACTATAAATATGAATTATAAACACAATATTAGCTATTATGGGAAGAAGAATAAACCTTTTATCCTTTTTAAATGAATAATATAATCCAATAAAAGCACATACATATATAAGAGCAAACCAATCATTTATAATAATCTCTTGTGGAAAAACATATAGATAATCCATGATAAAATCTAAAAAATTTATAACTTTAAGTATTACAAAACTTATGAAGTCAAATAATAAAGAAGATGGAAATACAATTAAAAGTAAATTTCCAAGCTTTATTAACATATCAAAAATTGGTACAAGTATTGTATTTCCTATGATAAACCCAAGAGAAAATTCTTTAAAAGCTATAATCATTATTGGAATTGTAAATACTTGAGCAGACAATGATATTGATAAACTTTCTCTTAAATATTTAGGTAACTTATAAAGCTTATTGTTTAATTTTTGTGAAAAAATCATTATCCCTAAGGTTGCTAAAAAAGAAAGCTGAAAGCCTAACTGAAATGGAGCATATGGAGCTTTTAATGTAATTATTAATGCACTAAGTGCTAATGCTCCTAAAGGATTATATTTTTTTCTAAAACCTAAAGAACAACTTAAAAATATTATCATTATTAATGCTCTTAGTGAAGAAATTTCTGCTCCTGTAAGTAAAACATAAATAATAGTTACTAATAAAGCTCCTTTATTTTTTAAAATTTTTTTTAAAATTCCATACACTAATGCTACATGCAAACCAGATACGCTGATTGCATGAATAACACCCATTCCTTTCATATCCTCTAAATCTTCATTATCTAAATAATCAGAATATCCAAAAGCTAAAGATACAATAAGTCCTGCTTTTCTTTTACCTATGTTTTCTTCTAGTTTAAAATAAACTTTCTTTCTTATTTCATATAATTTATATATAATATCTCCTTTAATCTTTTTAGAAGAAGTTATTTTTAAAATTCCTATAATGCCATTTGCCATATCTTTTTCTTTTAGAAAATCTCCTTTTAAAATAAACCTTTCTCCAACTTCTCCTTGAAAAGCTTTATCTTGCACATAAATTCTTTTTCCTTTATATGAAATTATTTTATAGTATGATTTGTTTTCTATAATTCTTACTTTTCCAGTAAAATTTTTATTTATATTTACATTATAATAATTTCTATTTATTCCTATACCTAATATAAAAATAATAGCTATAAATATAGTAAAAATCTTATTACTTGAAAAAAATATAAAAATAAAAAAACAGCCAGCAATGATAATTGCTGGCCAAAAGTATTGAAAATAAAGCCCATACACAATAGAAGCTATAATTATTGTTAATGATATGTAAATAATAGGGGCTTTAACTTCTCCAATCTTTTTTATATACACAGATAGCATCACCTCATTATTTAATGCTATCCTATTTTCTTTATTTTAAACTTATTTTTAATTAATTTTTTGTCTTTGGATTAAATATTAATGCCATTAAGTACCCAAAGAATATTGAAGCTGTTATTCCTGCAGCTGCTCCTTTAATTCCTCCAGAGAAAGCTCCAACAAACCCTGATTCTTTTACCTCTTTTATTGCAGCCTTAGCAAGGCTATTTCCAAAACTAGGAAGAGGAATAGTTGCACCAGCTCCTGCAAAATCTACGAGCTTATCATATAATCCAAAGGCTCCTAAAATAGCTCCTAAGGTAACAAACATAACTAATATTCTTGCAGGAGTAAGCTTTGTAGTATCCATTAAAATTTGTCCTATAACACATATTAACCCTCCAACTATAAATGCTCTTATAAATTCCATTTTTATCTCTCCTTTAATCCATTTCTATTGCAACTGCATGTGCTATTCCAGGTATGCTTTCTCCTTGTAGTGAGGAAGTTGGACTCATTAAGGCACCTGTTGATACTAAAAGTACATTTTTTATTTCTTTTCTCATTAATTTTTTATATAAATATCCTGTTGCTACTACTGCTGAACATCCACATCCACTTCCACCAGAGCATGTATTTTGTTCTTCATTATAAAAAATGCTTTCTCCACAATCCATATGATTTTCTCTTATATCATACCCATATTCTAAAAGAAGCTTATCTGTCATAGCTTTTCCTACAGAACCTAAATCTCCTGTGGCTATAATATCATAGTCTTTTGGATTTCTTCCTGTATCTTTAAAATGTCTATATATTGTATCTACTGCAGCTGGAGTCATAGCTGCTCCCATATTATTAGGGTCCATAATTCCATAGTCTTTTACAAGCCCTGTTGTCACATAAGTGACTTTAGGATATTCACCATGCTTTCCAAGAACCATAGCTCCAGAGCCTGTAACTGTCCATTGTGCAGTAGGAACTCTTTGAGAACCATACTCTAATGGAAATCTAAATTGTCTTTCAGATGAACTAAAATGTGATGAAGTGGCTGCTACTACATATTCAGCAAATCCTCCATCCATCATTAATGAAGCTAAGCTTAAGGATTCTGACATAGTTGAGCATGCTCCATATAGTCCAAAAAAAGGAATTGAAAATTCTCTTGCTGCAAAGCTAGAGGACATTATTTGATTTAATAAATCTCCTGAAAAAAGATAATTTATATCACACTCATTTACTTTAGCTCTTTTAATAGCTTCATTTATCGCAGTAAACATCATATCGCTTTCTGCTTTTTCAAAACTATCCTTTCCACAAGTATCATCATTTAAAATTTCATCAAAATATTCTCTTAATGGTCCTTGCCCTTCCTTAGGACCTACAATTGAAAAAGTTGAGATAATCTTTGGAGGGTTACTTAACTTAACTGTTTGAGTTCCAACCCTTTTTGTTCCTTTACCTTCCATATCTTAAACCTCCATCAAAATATATTAATAAAATAATAAATTAACCCAATAATTACAGATGAACCTATGCCATATACAAGAACTGGTCCAGCAATGGTGAACATCTTTGCTGCTACTCCAAATACAAATCCTTCTTTTTTAAATTCTATTGCTGGTGCAACAACTGCATTAGCAAAACCAGTTATAGGAACTACGGTTCCTGCTCCTGCAAAATTAGCTATTTTATCATAAATTCCTATTCCTGTTAATAATGCACCTAAAAATACCATTATTATTGAGGTTAAAGCTGAGGTGTCTTCTATACTATATTGAAACCTTTCTAATATTTTCATTATTATCTGACCTATAGTACAAATAGCACCACCAACTAAGAAAGCTTTAACACAATTGCTTATTATTTTAGGCTTTGGTTTTGTCTCATTTGTTATTACTTGGAACTTTTGTTTTATAGTATTTTCTTTTTTCATAAAAATTCATCTCCTTTCTTGTTCCTATAACTTAGTATTCCTAATAATAGAAATAAAAAACACTATTTTTTATTTTTTCTAATAAAAAAAGTTTTAATTATTATTTTGCTTTTTCCGTCGACAAGCTCCAAGTCAACGCAAAATAATAATTAAAACTTTATAACTAAATGAAAGGAAATTCTTAAACTTGTTTCTTTTATTAAGCTTTATTATTAACTTAGCAAGTTATCCATAGTTTTCAAAATATATAATTTCCTATAAAATAAAAAATATTAAGTTATTTTAATTGGTAAACCTAATATTTTTCAACTTTTTTCCATGATTTGTATTTTTTCTTTTTTTATGTTATAATATTTTAAAAATTAATGAACTCGAATTAAAAAGGTGGGTAACAATGAAGAAAAAAATATCGCTTTTATTATCATCTATGCTCATTATGGCAAATACACATTATGTTTATGCAACTAATGATTTGCAACAAAATAAAATTCAATTTAATGATATGTCATCAGAGCTTACATCTATAAATGATGAAATTTCTACTCTTAATCAAGAAATTTATACTCTTGAAGAAAAGATTTCTGAATATGAAGGTAAAATAGAAAAATTTAAAAATGAGATTTCTGTAAAAGAAAATAGTATTTCAGAATTAAAAAAACAAATAGAAAATGATGAGGAAATGCTTTCTACTAGAATTAGAGAGTTATATAAAAATGGGACAACTTCTACCTTCAATACATTAACTTTTATATTAAATTCTGAAAGCTTAGGAGAGCTTATAGATAGAATTAATTATACAAATAAAATAATAGATGCTGATAATAAGTTAATAGAAGAACATAATGATAATTTAGAGCAATTAAATGAAACAGTTTCTAACTTAGAGAGTCAAAAAAATGAAGTAGATTCTTTAAATAATGAAGTTAAAAATAATCTTAATACAATTCAAGAAAAAAAATCTTTACTTGAAGAGAAAAAGGTACAAGTTTCTAAAGAAATTGAAAAACTAAAAGAAAAAATAGCAGAAAATGAAGAAAACTTAGTAAAACATCAAATAGGAGTAGTTAATTCATCTTCTCCTAACAGAGCACAACTTACCGAAGCTATTTCTATTTTAAGTAGTTTATTACCTGAAATTTCAACTGAATCTGTAATAAATAAAACTAATGATGCTATTAATACTGCTAATTCTAAATTAGCAACATTAAAAGAAGATGATAAGAGTGCTGAATTTTCTTTTGAAGTAAAAGATTCAGACACTGCTAATTTTAAAAAGGCTTATTCTTTTATAGCAACAGCATATTGTAACGATGCTTATACTTCTACTGGTTTAAGAACTCATAGAGACCCTAATGGAATAAGTACAGTTGCTATAGACCCAACAGTTATTCCTTATGGAAGTAAATTATATATCCCTGGATATGGATATGCAATTGCTGCTGACTGTGGAGGAGCTATAAAAGGTAATAGAATTGATTTATTTATGTTAAGTGAAGCTGAATGTTTTGCCTTTGGAAGAAGAGGAGTAACTGTTTATTTAGTTGCTGACCCTGGCGAATGGTAACACTTTCCTAAAAAAATATGGGCTTGGTTCAAAAGTCTTAAGTGTCTTATGTTATTCAGCTGTTCCGGTCGGCAGGCTCCAAGTCACTGCTTCATAAAATAAGACACTTAAGACTTTAATAAACAAGAATAATATTTGTTAAATATAAAAGAGTTGTTTGAAACTGTTATATAAAAAAATATGTTAATACAATATATTTATTAAGGTAAGATTGTGATATATATTGTTACAAATTTTTTTCATAATAGCTCAAACAACTTTTTTGTTTAGTCTTCGTTTAGTTTTTCTCTCATTGCAAGGAGGACTTTTTTTTCTATTCTGGATACTTGTACTTGACTTATTCCTAGCATTTTTGCTACTTGGTTTTGGGTTTTATCTTTAAAGTATCTTAGCATTATTACTTGTCTTGATTTAGTATCTAATTGTTTTATTGCTTCTTTTAGTGCTATTTTATTTACTAAATCAAAGTTTTCTTCTGCTTCCTCACTTAATTTATCTATTAATAAAACTGGTGCACCATCATCTTGATGAATTGTATCATAAAGATAGTTCATACTTGCTGATGATTCCATGGCAAATATTAATTCTTCTTGGTCTATTCCTGTATATTCAGATAATTCTTCTATTGTTGGTTCCCTATTTAATTTTTTTACTAAATCTTGTTTATCAAAGTGAATTTTTTTTGCGAGAATTTTTACTGACCTACTGACTTTTATCATTCCATCATCTCTTAAAAATCTCTTTATTTCACCTATTATCATAGGAACTGCATAGGTAGAAAATTTTACTTCAAATCCTGTATTAAAATTTTTTATTGATTTAATAAGTCCAATACTTCCAACCTGAAAAATATCTTCATAATCATATCCTCTATTAAGAAACTTTTTACTTATAGATGATACCAAAGGAAGATTCATTTCTATTAGTTTATTCATTGCTTTACTATCTCCATTTTGGGCTAATGGAATTAGTTTTGAATTATCTTCATAGTTATATTCTTCTCTTTCCAATTTCACATTTGCCATAGTCTTCACCTAACTTCATTCTGCAAATTTCTTTTTTAATGTGACTATAGTTCCTTTTCCTTCTTCACTTTCTACTACCATACTATCCATAAAGGTTTCCATAACAGTAAATCCCATTCCTGAACGCTCTAAATCAGGTCTTGAAGTATATAAAGGTTCCTTTGCTTCCTCTATATTCTTAATTCCAATTCCTTTATCAATTATTGATATTGTAACTTCTCTACCTGAAATTTCTGCCTCTATTGCTACAATTTCCTGATCTTTTCCTTCATATCCATGAATAATTGCATTTGTTACTGCTTCTGAAACAGCTGTCTTAACATCAGTTATTTCCTCTATTGTAGGATCTAATTGAGAAATAAATGATGCAATAGCAACTCTTGCAAAACCTTCATTTTGAGATTTGCTTTGAAATTCAATCCTTATTTTATTATCACTCATAAAGCCTCCTCCATTAAATTACCTTTAATGCTTCATCAATATTTTTATACTGCTTTATTATCTTATATAGTCCAGAAAGTTCAAAAACTCTATTTATTCTTTCATCAATATCTACTACACAAAGACTTCCTCCTTTGCTATTTATTTTTTTATATCTTCCAATTACTGCTCCAATACCAGAACTATCCATAAAAGAAACACCTTGAAAGCTTAATATAACTTTTTTTATTCCTTCTCTATCTATTCTATCATCAATTTTTACTCTTAAAATCTCTGCATTATGATGGTCAAGTTCTCCAAACAAATAAACAATAAGCACATCATTATATTTATCAAACTTTAAATGCATAAATATGCTCCTCCTTATTTAATTTCTTTACATATTTTAACATATATTCCTTTTTAAAGTCAATCTTTATATGTATAATATTTGCTTATTTAACTTAATTATCAATTAAATTGTCCATTTTATTAATAAATATATTTTTCTGCAAAACACCTATACCAATAAAAAAAGCATAGTGAATATATTATTTTGCTCTTCCGTCGACAAGCTCCAAGTCAGGACAAAATAATATATTCACTATGCTCTAACTAAAGGAAAGGAAATTCTTAAACTTGTTTCTTTTATTAAGCTTTATTATTAAC
>JALFQD010000320.1 GCA_022785265.1 Clostridium sp.
CAAATACATTTACATGGTATGCAACCAAAGTTGGAAATAAAATATTGTATGTAGATGTAAAAGATAGTAATGGAAATGTAGTAAGAAAAGATATGAAATATACAATAAAATAATATAAAAAATCCCAAGTAATTGGGAAAACTTTAGTAAGCAATAGAGCTAAACTCTCTCACTACGCCCCTAAGTACTCAGAAAAATAAAATTTAACAATAGGAACATAATTTACCTTTTTTGCAATAGACTATTGTTTTATATATGCTTTACAACATTTAAAAAAAATGATAGTATGAATGATGTAAACTTAAAATTTAGGGGGATTTAATAAAATGTCATTTGATTCAATTACATTTATATTATTTATGACAATTGTATTCATAATTTATTGGTTTATAAACAATAAATATAGATGGATACTTTTGCTTATAGCAAGTTATTATTTTTACCTGAGCTGGGATGTAAAAGGTATATTCTTAATAATATCTACAACTATCTTGTCATATAGTAGTGCAATATTAATGGAAAAAATTAATGAAAAAGAAAAGAGAAAATTAGTACTTTTTTTTACTTTATTAATAGCTTTAGGAATTTTATTTTTCTTTAAATATTTTAATTTCTTCAATAATGTACTAGGAGAAATTCTAAAAATATTTTCCATTAAGTTTCATCCAATGACATTAAAATTATTTTTACCTATTGGAATATCATTTTATACATTTCAAACAATTGCTTATTTAGTGGATGTATATAGAGGAAATGTTAAAGCAGAAAAACACTTAGGAAAATATGCTGTATTTATTTCTTTTTTTCCACAAATAGTGTCAGGACCAATTGGACGAGCCTCTTCATTATTGCCACAAATTAATGCAGAACATATATTTAATTATGAAAAAGCGACATATGGATTGAAACAAATAGCATGGGGGTTTTTTAAAAAATTTGCTATTGCGAATACATTGAGTATTTATGTTGATAAGATTTTTAATGATTTATATAATTATAAAGGTTTTTCATTAGTTGTTGTTTCTTTATTTTTTACACTTCAAATATATTGTGATTTTTCTGGTTATTCAGATATTGCAATTGGACTTGCAAAATTATTAGATATTGATTTGATGACTAATTTTAAGTCACCATATTTTTCATCATCAATAAAAGAATTTTGGAGTAGATGGCATATATCATTATCTACATGGCTTAGGGACTATATTTATATACCATTAGGCGGAAATAGATGTAGTAAATTTAGAAATAGCATAAATTTAATGATTACATTTTTAGTAAGTGGATTATGGCATGGAGCAAATTGGACTTTTATATTTTGGGGTGGACTTCATGGATTGGCACAAATCATTGAAAAATTATTTACAAAAGGGAAAAAACATTTAGAAGAAAAGAAAAATATAAAGTGGGTTATAAAAGTAATTTTAGTAATATTATTTTGTAATATAGCATGGGTGTTTTTTAGAGCGAATTCTATGAGTGATGCAATATATATTTTTTCTAATATGTTTAAGGGTATAAAAAATCCAGTTTCATATATTATGAATGGACAATTAGATTTACAATTAGATAAAATTCAATTTTTACTATTAATTATTTCAATACTATTGATGGGAATTTTTGATTTTATTTCATTAAAAACAGATGTTATAAGTTTAATTAGTAATATGTCTCTTATTTCAAGATGGTTAATATATCTATTATTAGTCACAATTATTATAGTATTAATACCTGTTAGTGCAAATTCAGGTTTTATATACGCACAATTTTAATGGGAGGAAATATGAAGAAGTTTATAAAAAAAGTATTAGTATTTATAATATTTTTATTTGGAATATTAAAGTTTATTAATTTTATAATGTATGATGATATTCATTCATATACTAGATTGATGTTTAAAGAAATGTATGAATACAATGGAAATATTGATATTGTATTTTTAGGATCATCGCATGTATATAGAAGTTATGATACTGAAATTACAGATAAAATATTTAAAAAAAATACTTTTAATGCAGGTTCATCTAGTCAACTTTTAAATGGATCATATTATGTCTTAAAAGAAATTCTTAGAAATAATAATTTAAAAACTGTTTATCTTGATACATATGTTAAAATTGATTCAGAAGCAGAAAACTCAGCAGGAATAGAGTCATATATATTGACTGATTATATGAAAAATGGTTGGAACAAATATAAATATTTGTGGGAGATAGATGGAATAGATGCAATTGTAAGTGATTTATTTCCAGTAATGCATTCAAAAACATATAGTATAAAAAATATAAAAATAAAGCTTGAAGGTGAGTATAAAAAAGGAAATTATTCATATGTAACTTATCCTAATGAAGAGTATCGTGGAAATGGATTTGTATATAGCTTTGAAAATAAAAAAGAGCCTATTTCTGATTATGAGATAAATAAAGAAAAACCATTAAGTGATTTTTCTTATGAAAATCTTTGTAAAATTGTTGCATTGTGTAAGAAAAATAATATAAATTTAGTATTAGTATCATCACCAATGCCAGATGAAATGCTATCTAAAGTAAAAAATTATCAAGTATATATTGATTATCTTAAAGATTTTGCTATAAAAAATGATATAGAATATCATAATTACAATTTATGTAAAAAAGAATATATGGTTATGGATGAAAATGATTATAAAGATGATAATCACTTAAATGGTATTGGAGCAGAAAAATTTTCAGAAAAAATGAGTAATATTGAAAAAATGCTTGATTATGGAGAAAAGACATATGAAGATATATTTTATGATACATATGAAGAAAAGTTAAAGAACAATGCAGATAATACTTTAAAATAAAATTTGATTTTACATTGAAAAATAGAGAATTTAGTGATAATATAAAGAGGTAAACTAAATAAAAATTTTGTTAAGATTTTTAAAATCTATAATGATAGGACAAAGATGTCAAAGATTAAAGTTCTATTGTTATAGATTTTTTTATTTTATTTGTTAGGAGGAATTATTATGGAAACTTTCACAGAAATTTTAACCAAGATTGATGACTTTGTTTGGGGTCCAGTTATGTTAATTTTATTGGTTGGTACAGGAATTTTCTTAACAGTAAGATTACAATTCTATCCTTGGAGAAATTTAGGTTATGCCTTAAAGAGTGTTTTAAGTAAAGAAGCACGTACAAAGAAAAGAGGAGAAGGGGATATATCTCCATTTTCAGCACTTATGACAGCACTAGCAGCAACAATAGGAACTGGAAATATAGTTGGTGTTGCTACTGCAATGGTATTAGGAGGTCCAGGAGCACTTGTATGGATGTGGATTTCTGCATGCTTTGGATTAAGTTCAAAGTTTAGTGAATGTATGCTTGCTATTAAAT
>JALFQD010000010.1 GCA_022785265.1 Clostridium sp.
TTTTTACCAAAAATTACAACAGAATTTCTAACAGCATTTTTAAAAATACGAATATTTCTTCTTAACTCTCTTTCAATTATAATATCCTCTCTATTTAACACTGCTAAATAAATATCAATATCATCATTATCCTCTAAAAATTCTTTTATTACAGAAGTTGCAATGTCTAAAACATCTCTTTTAGGATATCCTTTAGCTCCTGCTGAAATTAATGGAAATGCTACAGATTTTATATTATAATCTTTAACAAGCTTTAATGAGCTTTCATATGCTTTTTTTAAATATTCTGCTTCATTGTCTTTTCCTTCATTCCACACAGGTCCTACTGCATGAATTATGTACTTTGCTTCTAAATTATATCCTTTTGTAATAACTGCATCTCCAGTATCACAAAATCCAATTTTATTACATTCTTCTTGTAACTCTTTTTCTCCTGCTAAACTAAATATTGAGCCACATACTCCTTCACTCATTAAAAGTTTTGAATTTGCTGAATTTACAACTGCTTCAACTTGTACTTCTGCAATATTTTTATTAATTATTTCAAATGACATTTTATATTCTCCCCATTAGTTATATATTATTATCTATAAAGATTCCCCCTTTATTTTTAGCTATTTTGTAAAGCTTTAAAGTAATTCTTTAATATAATAATATTACTATAAATTTAAAAATTTAGGTCGCTTTTCAGGGGACATTTTTATTTTATAACTTTTAAAATTTCTTTATAATTCAAAATTATTCTTTTTATTATCTTTTTCATACAAATTTTACTTTGTTTACATTTTTCATTTTTCTTTATTATATTATAAAATTTTACTTTTTTAAAGAGAATTTTTATAACTTTAACCAAAATATGGAGTTTTTATAATATAATCTAATAATTATTAAACTCTACATATATATTGGCAAGAAAATTATTAATAAAATCATTGGTAACATAAGCATTATCAGAAAATAATAGCCCATATTCATAGTAAAATCTATTTATCATAAGAATAATATAAAAATTAATAAGGCTAATTTCTATACTTGCTAAATATGGTGCTATTATTGCATTTGAATTTGATATTGCATAGGTTAAAGATGGAATAAAGCTACTATTTATTTCATAATTATTTTTAAGTATAGTTTTTATAAAGCTATCTGCATATTTATTATCATGTATTTTTACATTATCATTATATAGTATATTTCCCTTTTGAATTTCATTAATATACATTCCAATAAAAAAGTAATAAGGCTCTATTTGAAGATTTGCAGTAATTGTATCATTAAAGCTTTGAGGATTTAAAGGATTATATGTAGGACTACTTATTTTACTGTAGTGATAAGAAATAAAAAAATAAAACCTATTAAGATTTCTATATATTACTTTTCCATCCTTTATTAAAGGATTAATACTTCCTAAAAATTTAGCACAAGGAGGTAATGTAAAATCATCAAAAGAGTTACAAGAACTTTTACTTTTCTTTTTATATCTCTTCTTCATACATGCCCCTTATGCTCTTACTTTTTATAAGTATATGATTTTTTTTAAATTTTTAAAACCAATTCATTTTTATTCTGTTATCAGCTCTTTTACACTTACCTTTTTTATTTTATAAGATAGTAAATAGGAAAATACCAAATAACTTATAGTAATTACTATACAAGGCATTAAAACACTTTCAAGGGTATATGTTGTTTTAAAGTTGGATATTCCCATATTTTTTAGTAACATACTCATAATTTTATCATTAAAAAGATAGTTAGATATAAAGCCTATAAAGCTTCCAACTATTGAAATTAAGAAAAATCTTATAGAAAATAATAGTCTTAAATAATTAGTGGTAAAGCCTTGGGATTTATATATTCCAAATTCCTTTTTCTCTTTTAAAAACATTCTACCACAAACCATAACTGATACTACTAATACAAATATAACTGATAGGCTATATATTAAAAGGTTTAATGCTTTTATTGCTATTTCAATATACTTAGTTATTTCATCATCTTCTCTCATATCTTTTATAGTTATTTTATTTTCATAATCTTTTTTTATCACTTTTAAAATTTCATCAATTTTATTCTCATCCTTTACAGTATAATCTATACAATTCATTTCATAGTCTTTATTTAATCTTTTCATACCATCTAAGGACATACCAAAATCATAGCCAGCATCACTTGTAGATTGATATATTCCACATATTATAAATTCTAAATCATTTTCTTTATAACTTATACTTACCTTATCTCCTATACTTTTTTCAAGAAATTCTGATAATATTTCTGTAACTAATATTTCATTATCATATTTAGGCTCTCTTCCTTTTATTATGCTTCTATAAAAGGAAGTATCATTTAGTATTTCTCCTCTAATATTATTTTCATCCACCATAAAATATCCATTATCATATCTAAAGCTTTCTTCTATTTTACTAATATTAGATATCTTTTCTTCTACTTCATCTTTTAAATCAATTGATTTATCATAATTAATACTAAAATCGCTAAAAAAATTACCAAATGACTCTAAAAGTTTTTCATCATTCATAAAGTTATTTAATGAGGTTACTGATATCATAAAAAAACATAGTATAGCTGCTATTATTAAAGAACTTATATATTGCTTTTTATTAGAAAAAACTTGTCTTATAGTTAAAGTAAGACTTAAAAGCTTTTTACTTATAGGAAGCTTTAGTGAGTTATTAAAATATATTTCTTCTCTTCCACCTGAGATAGCAATGATAGGTGATACCTTTCCTATTTTTCTTGT
>JALFQD010000104.1 GCA_022785265.1 Clostridium sp.
TATAATCATGAATCAATTCATTTACAACAAGAATTAGATTTTGTTTTTGGTTGTGAAAAATTATATATTTTAGGTGGTTGTATTTTTTATATTTTATATTTTATAGAGTGGTTAATAAAAGCAATAATTTCGTTATTTACGGGATTTAAGATAAAAGCTTACTACTCAATAAGTTTTGAGCAAGAAGCTTATAAAAATCAAAAAGATTTAAATTATTTAAAAACAAGAAAAAGATTTAGTTGAATTAAAAATATATTTAAAGTAATATGGCAGACATCTTAACAAGAAGAGAGGCTAGACAACAAGCCAAACAAAATAGAGGATATAATAGAGGACAATTTCAATTAGCAATGGCGAATGCTAAAAATGCACTTAGAGATAATTCAGATTTGAGAGGAAGAGAACTTAGACAGACAGCTAGAAGGATGGTTGCTGGAACAGGAGAGTATGCACAATCTAGTCTTCCTCCAACATTTGAAGAATGGATTAATTCGCCAGTTTTAGCCGGTAGACCTTCTTCGGGAGGAGCAGAAGCTGCTAGAGCTGCAGTTCAAAGAGGAATTAGTAAAGCAAACAGAATTGGTGTCGTTACTCCAATCGTCAATCCAGATACAAATTTTAGTGGATTAGCTGGTGGACTTCAGCAGGAAAATCCTACGGCTGATTTAACTGGAGCAGGAAGTTTTGATAATGCTTTCGCATTAGCTCGTAAAAATGGCATGAAAGTATTTACTTGGAACGGTAAAAAGTATGGAACTAAAATGGATCCTAACTGGAGAGAGAGATGAGAAAGAGTTGAGTCTCAGAATCAACCTAACAATGAGGTTGATGTAAAAATGCCAGATTTAAATTCCGCGTTAGTCGCAGCTAATAATGATATAACTTCGCAAATAGACAATGATATTGCTGCACAGGAAAATGAAGGAATTAGAAAAGTAATAAGAAATAATCTAAAATTCGTTATGGAATCCGCAAAAAATAATCTCATTAATACAATTAATAATCTAAAATTCGTTACGGAACCCGCAACAAATAATATCATTAATACAAATAATAATCGAAATACTGAAACATTAAAACCAATAGTTACTGCAAATCCTAGAAAAAATATAGATTTGAATAGAAAACAATTAATGGATAGTTGGCGTTATATACTTGCCAATCAATCTGAATATTCTCCAAGAGAAATTCAATATGCTAAAGAGAATCTTCCATTATATCAAAAACGATTCGGAAATACTTATGAATAAAATAATTTCATACGTACAAAACTTTAAAACAAATTTTGTAGAAATTGCAGAGTTTGTTTTAGAGAAAATTTTTAATTATTCTGGAATAACTTTAAATATAATTGAAAATAGAAAACTTACAGACAAAGTTTCAAATGGAGATTTAGAAATTATTTGTTTTCTAGAAAAAGCCCCTTTTCCAAATAATTATATTTTATGAATTAAACCAGGCTGCCTTACTGGATTAGTTTTGTGCCATGAATTGTGACATTTAAAGCAATATCAAGAAGGAAGATTAGTAATTAGTCAAGATCATAAAAAAGTAACGTGAGAAGGCAAAGAATACGATAATACTAAAGAGTATAATACAAGGCCATGAGAAACGGAAGCTTTTTCTAAACAAGGAAAGTTATGAAAAGAATATAAAGATTCTAAAAAAGATAAAAATAAAAAATGTAAATTAAAATTTTGATAATAAAAATTAATATAACAATAAAAGCCGAGACTAATGTCCCGGCTTTTTCTTTAATAAAAATACTAATAATCAAATAATTAAGATTATTCCTAAAATAATAACTATAAAGTTAATCTTTATACCAATTAATGGATCTAAAATCTTTTTAATATCAATTCAAACTGATGCTATACTATCATAAATAATAAAGTATTTATGTATAATACAAAAGTTTAATTGAGTTGATGCAGCATATAAAATTATAGATGTAGAAACAGAAGTTCCGGTTATATTATTAATTGGACTTTCTTTTGAACAGTTATTTCAATATACTGCATTGAAACTAAGTAGAAATATTCCCATAATAATTGGAAATAGTTTCAATACTTTTAAAAATATATTTTTATACATAATTAAGTTTTAAAGTTCTACAATATACGAAATAAAAGTTACAAATCAAAACATTAAAGCATGTCTTCCCAAATAATTGGAATTCCAGATCCTATGCAATCAGCATAAAATCTAGTAAATACTATTCCTTCATAACCGTCAGGATCATCAATAACGTCTTTTATATATCTAGCTAAATGCGGTTCATCAATTACAGAAGAACCTAAAAAATCGGCTTTACACATATTTGCAACATATACACAATCATAACCTGAGCTATTTTCTAGAGTTAAGTTATTCCTTTTAAGTATATCTTCTATATTTTCTTTTGTATATGGTTGTATTTTTGTTAATTTTCCTGAGACTTCCTTTTTCATTCTAGAACATGCTCATTCACACATTCTTTTACTAAAATGCCACCCATAAATAGAAAGGTACTCTTCCATACCTGATGGAAAAGTACCTCATGAATCTAATCTAGCCATATTAATATCTCCTTCTTCTGCTGGAATATGATTCTGCCTCTTCCATAGCGGCTTTATATCCATCTTCGTATCCACATTCGTAGTCGTCATCTTCTGATCTGCTACGTTTTCTAGATTTATAATCTGAATCATACTTGCTATTTTCTCTAATTTCCCACATTCTCATAGTTTTCTTTCGTTTTAATTTGGTTAAGTAATTCACTAATATTTTTAGACAAATCTGAAACTTGTAGTTTAAGTGCATTAATTTCAGCTTGTTGTGCTTGTTTTTCTGCAAATTCAGGATTTAAATCTGAAAGCATTTTATCACAATTTTCTACAACTTTTTTATGGTAATCAATACTATTTAAAATATCTTTACTTTTCTGCTTTAAACTAGCAATTTCAGAATTCATCGCATTTCTATTATCTGCTATAACAACCCCACTAGTTCCAAAATCAGCAATATCTAAGTTTGCAGGTATTTTCTGAAATGGAACATCTTGCCCATTAATTTTAACTACCAAATCCAAAATTGTTTCTTGGGGTTGTCCAAAATTTGTTGGATATTTTGGAATGGGATTTGAAACACTAACAACTGATCCTACTTCTAATGAAGGTACATCTTTCTTTAAAATATATATCTGATTATTTGGTCTAAGGGATTGAAACATAATATTATGCGTTTAAAAGTCTAAGTAATCCAGTATCGGTATCCCAAAATCCTATATAAATACCATCTCCAGGGAAAGTAGCTGTCGTAAGCACTGTTCCTTGTGCATTGTGAACTGCAACTGTAGAATCAGCTACTCCAGTAGTTGTGAAATTAATAGGAACTGCTGTAGTAGGAGCGGCTGGGGTACCAGAAATCTTTATATATAAACCACCTTGAAATGGTAATCCTACATAAGGATGTGCGGCGAAACTAAATGTTTCAGCGGTGGTTGTTAGGGTAACCCCGGTAGATTCTATCGTAGGTCACCCTTTTTGATTAACCGCTTTTAATCTTGTAGCCATTATGATCAAATACTTTGATTTGCTGTACCATAATAATAGCCGCCATATAAACCTGTATTAGGTACTGCCGTATAAGGAACATAAGGAATTGTTACTGAACTAGGAAGAGATCGTTTAATAGTATCTACCTCTTTAGCTATTGGAGTAATAATTCCAGAAATATAATTCTGAATTTGACCAGTTTGATTTGCAAAAGCAATGTTCGTTTGAAGAGTATTTTTCTCTTCCAATAATGAATCAATTCTAGCCTGCATTTCTCGTTTCTCTAAATCGCAGAATTTATCAGACAAGAACGTAGTTTGTGCAGCTATCTGTGCAGCAATTGTGTTTGTGTTTGCATCTATCTTACTTCCTAATTGATTCGTTTGGTTAAGCGTACTAATCTGATTTTCATAATTACTTTGAGTAACTAAAAGTTTGTTTTCGCAGCAACACTGAGCTAACTGGCTAGCAAGAGTTTGGTTACCAGACTGTATTGCATTAATAACCTGGAGACCAGACATACCTACCTGAGAACCAACGTTTTGTACACTAGACTGAACAGCATTAATAGCAGTATTAACTGAATTAATATCACAATTTAATCTACCAGCAAGATCAGAAATCGCAGATCTATTTCCATTTACAGCCTGCATAACTAAATCAGTACCAAGTCCAGAGTCTATTCCATTTCCTCTACCAAACATTCCATTTCCTCCTCAGCCGTATAAGAAAAATAAAAAAATTACCCAAATCCAACTTCCGTTTCCAAAACCGCCGTTATTCATCATAGCCATAAGAGCAGCAGGATCCATTCCATTGGTGTTTCCAGTTCCATCTGGAAAAATATAAGTTTTTTCGTCTGACATAATTTAAAATTTTTAGGTTAAACATAAAGTTCTTGTGATCACAGTGCAAATATAATATCAGAATAACCAGAAACACAACAATAGTAAAAATAAAAAAGAGACCTATAATCATTTGATTATAAGTCTCTTTTATTATATATACTTTAGCAATTCGATGCTAAGTCTTTATTAGTTCAAAACAATTCTTTAAATCCTCTTTGTTTCTTTCCTTTAGGAAATTTTCCAGCTCTAACTTTATTATCAAAAGTAGCTCTACTAACATTAAGTTTACTACAAACCTGATCTTTACTAAGCTTTTCCTCTGGATTTGCATATTGTCTAAGCATATCAATAGTTTTAAGCATTTCTTCATCAGACATATTACAATTTCCAGAATCAATTTGATCAATTATATTTTAAAGAATTGATTTAATAGCATTTAACATAATTAATTAAGTTGCAAGTTTCCGTCAGAGCCTCTTGTGACTGCATATCAAACTCCAGCTAACTTCATTTGTATTCCATCTTTTTTAACATTAATTCCATAACCGCTAGTACCTCCAGCTTGGATTAAAAATTCCATTTCGCCAGTAGAAGAAGTCGAGAATTGCGCATAATTTTCTCCATCTAGAGCAGCTCTGAATCCATTAGCCCCAATAACTACTCCTTTTGCAGATCCAACGGTTTGAGCTATGACCTTTTCTCTTGCGGATACAACACTTGTATTATTAATAAACTCTTGTAATGTTCCCGTATCATATTTTGTTCATTCTGATATTACGTCAATTTTAAATTTAATAGAAACGTTTGTTTCAGAAGAAGCAGGAATTAAGCTAGAATCAAATGTGATTGTATTAGAATGATCTTCAACAAAATTTCCATCACTATTAAAATTTCCAAATACTCACAATTTATTACTACTATTTTGTCTACATTGTTTAGTAATTAATTTACTTCCAACTTTTTTATTATTTGCATATAATGAAATAGTTATATCATATTTACCCCTAAGCATAGAAAAATCAAAATCTTGAATATTTCCTATTGCAGAAATATTTGGAGCTATATTAAATTTTACACTATTTAATCTAATTGGAAGACCCCCAGCATTATTAAATATAACGGTATCGGTTTCTCCAGAATAAGAATAACTTTTAAAGCCGCTGTTATTTAATTCATCACTCGCGTCTGCCGACGGATATTCTACTCCGCCAGTAAATATAAATTCTTGCTGTATTGGAGCCGCAATTGCAGCAAAATCATCTCCAGTTACGTTAAGTGCTGCATTATTATTTTTATCTGTTAAAACAATGTAATTCTTCTCAATTTCAACTGTACCTGTATTATCTGGATTTTTAGTTGATACTGTTCCAGCAGTTAAAGCTCCAATATCAGCAATTGCTGCTTTTAATTTGTCCGCCTCAATAGTAAGTTTATCTCACGTTAAGTTTTTAATTGAAAATTTATCACAATCCAATATTCCGGTTTCAATTTTGTCAGCACGCAATGTACCTGTAATATTTGCGGCAGCTACTTTTAAATCACTAGCCTCAATTTTGTCTGCCGTTAATTTTCCGGCAATGGCCGCAGAAGGAACTGTAATTGAATTCTGCGTTAATTCAAATTTTTCTCCAGTGGCTGTTTTAGAAGCAATTCTAAAATTACCATTTGCGTTAAAATAAAAACCGTTTTCAGAACTTTCGGTATAACCAGTGTTTTGAATAGTACTTTCAATTTCGCATTCAGTAATTTTACAAGTACGAATCGTAGCATTATTAATTGCTGCGCCATATGTTCCAGCGGTAGAGCCTCCGGAAACTTTAAGATTAGTAAGAGTTAAATTATCGGCTAAAATTTCAGAGCCTTCCGCAAAGGTAAATAAGTCGGCATTAAAATTTATTTCAGCATTTGGTGTATTTGCATTTAATATAATTGAAGCTAGATTATTTTTAGTAGACCCGTCTGAGTTTTTACCAGCTTCTGCAAGAGCTTCCAATGTAATTTTTCCTGGTTGCTGGATAATTCTAGAAAGAGCAGTAGCTCTAATTATTCGATGTCATTTTCCGGTTTTTCCATCAACGGTGTCTTCCTGACCTTCAATATCCCTTCTATATTTAGCCTCTCCAGTTTTTATTAATTCTCCAGTAGTAGGATTGTAATCTGGAGTATATTCTGGTTCATGTTTATTCCCATCTGCGTCTATCCATGTAAGAAATTTTCTAGTATCGTAAGGTTTTGTAGCCAGTACATTTCCCTTTAAATTATAAGTTGAAGTTGGATCATCAAAATTTGCAACCTGATCCTCAGCATTATCAAGAAGCGCCCAAATCCAAATTCCAGTAGCGGTTGTCGAATTAATTTCGGTCTTTGCTGCATTTAGGGTCTGTTTGGCCATATTAGAAATTTTCGTAGAAACGCTTGTGTCTGGGTCGGTATCAAAACCAGTATATGTTGCAACATTTGTAAGTGTGGCTTCAGTGGCGGCTAATCTACTTTCAGCAGTGTTCAGTCTGGTTTCAGCTTCATCAGTTTTAGTACTATAAGTGGTCCAGTTTTTACTAGAAGCTTTTGCTCCATTTAGATCTAAACCTGCGTCTGTTATTACTTTTTCTGCAAATGTGGCATTATCAGTTTTTTTAGTAACTACTTGCCCTGCCCATAACTCAATATCTGATTTTTTTGCATCAACTACAAAATCAGCAAAAGATTTTTTATTTTCTTCAGACCACTGAGTAGTTGCTTGAACTAGAGCATTTTGTTTATCTACAAAAAATGTTGCATCTGGACCATCAATTTTATTAACCCTTGTTTCAATTGCAGTAACTCTTTGTTCTGCTTTATTTATTTCAGAAGTTAAATCTTTTGAAACATCTGCTTTAATTTGATCTTTTTCTTCCTCAGTAAGTCCAGCTTTAACAAAACTAGAAACTAAATAAGGAGAGCAGAAACTTCCCCAATTTCCAGGAGATCCGTATCTACTTGATCCCCACAAGAATCTATTTTCACTAGTAACGGATTGTTTAGTTCCTACTGCCTCATAAGACCCAGAAACAAAAACAAATTTAGGTAAGAAATTATCATCATTTCTAGTGTGTCCATTGGAATCTGTTTCTAATTCATTAATTGTAGGAGTATCAGAATCATTAGTTAAGTAATAAACTTCATAAAAATATTTACCGTCTTGACCAGGATTACCTGGTTCTCCAGCTCTATTTAAACAATAAGGGCCTTCTCAATCCCCTACTTGACCTCCGTCTAATTCAGAAGAAAACGTTCCAGTAGCCATCCATACAAATTTAGTATCATTATTTGGTGAAACTGAAAGAGCTCATCCGCTCGGAATATTAGTGAGCGTGTTATTCGCCATATCCCATTTAGGCGCTGGGGCATTTGAAATTTCCGGAGCAACCGTATCAGAATTAGATAATTGATAAATTCTAAAAGTTCTATAAGTAATTCCACCTCCACCTTGACCACCAGTAGAAGTAAATGTAAGAGTATTTCCAGATTTAGATATGGAAACAGAAGAACTACCTGCCAAGGTTACATCTCCAGTTAAATCATTAATAGATTTAACAAATGTTCCCCCCACACCTGGGAGTTTGGCAATTTCATTATCTACATATTCTTTTGTAGCATATTTAGACAAATCAAGAGTACCTCCCGGTTGTAAGGCACTATTAATTTGTTCAGTAACTCAAACTTTTGTAGCATAATTAGTTAGATCAACAGATGAGCCTTCAGAGGTGTTTCCCTCTATTTTAATTGGCATAACCCAATCAGCATAAATTTCTCCATCTGCTTTTATCATTGCATAAGACAATCAAACGTTTTCGGTTAATCCGGTTCCGTCAGACCATCCTTCTGGATAAGTTATTCCAGTACCAGAAATATTTCCACCTACTGGGGTAGTTGGTATTGTTTCACTTTGTTTAAAAGCCAATATTGTATAAATAATATTTCCATTATCAGTTCCAGTAGGAATTGCCCTAACCTTTTCAGCAAGAGACTCAATTCCATCGCAAGGCTCAACTGGAACCCCTTTTTCTGTTATTGCAGTTTTTATATCTTTATTAGCTTTTGAAACTCTTTTTAAATAATTTTGAATTCCCATTTTTAATTGCAATTAAATTAATATATATATTCTTATTTATCCTCACATCTGTTTATACATATTATTTATCTTAAATTTATAATTTGGATCAGTTGCATATTTATATTTAGCATAAATAGTCAGACTATCAGCAAATTCAGATGGTTTTCTAGTAAAAGTTTTATAATTACTATTTCCTAGTAAAGCAATTTTATATCTGCAATATTCTTCTACAGAATCAAATACTCTAAATTTTTGTATAACTGTTTTCATCTTTTTCTCCGTTTTATTTCATTCTTTTGTTTGTTTTTCTACAAACTTAGAAGTTTTAGAGGCCTTAACTCCTCCAAAATTATTATATAAACAAAGAGAAGATTTTCCTCAGTTGCTTTCTAGGGCATCCTGAGAAACTAAATATTTAGCAAATTCCAAATCTATTTTCTTTTCAGTTAAAACCTTAGTATAATTATTATACATATCGGTTTTAAATAATTCTTTAGTAGCGTATATCGGCATTATCGTGTTTTTAAAATTCCACCTTTTTTAAAATAGTTATTACCTCTATCCATTGCTGCTTTCACGTTAGAGCCTTTCCCAGTTTTCTTATCTCAATGATTATCACTAGCATTGATTCCTTTATAAAGAAAGTTTCTAACTCCTCCAACTCCTCCCATTCAGGCGCCTCGTACAAGGGCTGAATCAGAATATCCAAGTTCCCTAGCTCGTTTTTTATCTTCCTCGGTAAATTGAGACAAAAAAGCATTTGCTAGCTTTTCAGCAGCTTTTATTTGGAGTATTGGATTATTTCTAAATGTTTGAATATCAACACCTGCAAACTTTGAAATATTATTTCACTTTTTTCCATCTTGCATAAATTGGAAATAACCAAATGCAGGAGCTCCAGCTTTATTTTGTACTGTAGGATTAAAATTAGATTCGTGCTTAGCTATGGAAGCAAAAAAATCAAATTTAGCAGGATCAATTTCGGCTTTTTTATAATTCTCTTTAAAATCATCAAACCCCTTTCCTTTATATATAATCGCTGGGTTCTTTTTCTCGTCTTTAGATTCATTTTCTTTAGAATCTTCTTTAGATTCATTTTCTTTAGATTCTGGTTTATTGTCTGATTTTCAAGCATTTAAATAATCAGATCCGCTAGTATCTGTTTCTTTAGTTTTTGAATCATCATCCACAACTTTTATTTCTGATTTAGGAGAAACGAGATTTTTAGCTCAATCTAGTGGATTTTCCGTTGTAGTTTTAGGGGTATCTACTTCAAATTTAGAAACATCTGTTGGTGTATATACGATATTTGGGTATATATTACTACGTTTACCTATTGGTATAAATTCCATCGTATAAATGTTTTAATTTAGCTAATTTTTCATCTGATTTATATTCAGTTGGTTTATGGTATAAAATAAAATTTATATAATTTTTAGTTTCTGTAGGAATTCCTTCCATTCAAGAATTATCTGAATAAATATCTTTACCTGCATTTTTTAATGCAACTAAATGATCTTCAAGATTTTTCCTTCCCCAATTGTATGCTGCTAATGCTTTAGCTAATCGAATCTCTTCTTTTGGATTATTGGTATTAATTGTAGGACTATTATATAATTTATTCATTAACCAATCTCTAACTTTCTTATTATACATTGGATCATATAAATCTCCATAATCATTTGTTGCTTTTAAATAATCAGAAAGTGCTCCAGATTTAATCTGAAATATTCCTTGTGCATTAGCTCCAGATCTAGCATTTGGATTAAATCCAGATTCCATATAAGCCTGTCTAAGTGCTAACTCTGCGCTTGGCATATAAGAACTTGCTTTAGGAATTTTATACTGTTTACGAGTCATTAATGGTCTTTGTAAATAAGGTATTTCTTCTCCTGGTCCAAACGAATATAAATTTCCGAATGGATCTGTATAAAACTCATACCCAGCTTTATATTCACTAGGTACTGTTTTATTTATAAATGTTGGATGTTGATCAGATTTTAAAATTCTACCAGTAGTAGGATTTCTAGAATCTCAGTGATCATTTCCTTTCGGAACTTCATACGCATTGTAGTAATCATATTCATCTTCATTAGGGAGCGTTTTATAAGGAATCCCTAATCTTTTTGGTATTATATTTGACATAATTGAATTATTTTTGTTTTGCAACAAAAATAAGTAAAATTTTTTATATATACAAATAAAAAATAATCCAGTTACTAAAAGTAACTGGATTTATATAATAGGTCAGAATTTTTTATAAATCTATAATTACAAATAAAACATATCTAATTTTATTATTTTATTTAAATTAATGATTATTAATTATTCGCATTACATGAAACTGAAGTAGATTTGTCTTCATTATATTTTTTTAATGCTTCAGTTAATCTTTTTATTATTTCTTCATCTTCTTTTGTTAAATTATGTAGAGAATCATCTACATTTGGTATATCTTTTCACATTATCTTTTCTCCGTTTTGATAAAAAGTTATAAGTCCTTCAGATTCAAACGATTGAATTATTTCTTCTGGATTTTCTAGGATTATTTTAGGATCGTTGTTTGATTCTTCTTTACAAATCTCTTCTAAAGATTTTATTAAAGACTTTTTTGAAAAACAAATCGCATGAGGATGTTTTCCATATAAAAACATTAACGTAGGACTAGTGTATAACTTCAATCAATCATATCGTCTAGATATAGTAAAATTATAATTAATCATTTCTTTAATGATCATATATGATAAATCCGAGAGATTTAAATTTGTCTTCTCTAATTTTTATATAAATATCTATAATTTTTTTATATTCTCTAAAAGATCTTTCAAGGTCGGATTCTGTAGGATTATAAATAATTTCTAAAACTCCATTTTTTACAAAATTATAAAGATCGATCTTTGCGCCGTCATAAGAGTTATATACATTTTCTAAGAAACTATTTATGTCTTCTGTAATTGGGGTATAAGGATATAAAAATCTCGATAATACAGAGTGCATAAGCACAAGAGGACTATCACTGTGTATAATCCAAGTCGCACTAATCTTTTGTTCCATAAGCGCCTCCTGCTACTAAAATTGGCAACGTAAAATATTTTCCAGTTAATCCTTCTCAAACACGTTTTGGTTTATTCTTTCAATTATAATTAGGAGTAGTTCCTTCAGAATTATAAATTGCAGGTAAATTTTCTCTACTATTTAAACCCTTAATTCCTGCTTTATCCGTAGCAAAAAGAATTTGTTGATTAGGGAGTGTATTATCTTTAATTCCATCAAAGTGAACAACGTCTGCTCCATTCTTTCTAGCATATTTTACTATTTTATTTCTAATATTATTTTTGCTTCCAGAAAATCCTTTTATTTCTCCATGTTGAACTAACCCTTTATTTGAGTTTACGTTAAACTTAAGAATATATGGTCTTTTAGCTAAAAATCCACTAGTAGCAGGACTATTTAAAGTTAAAAAGAATCCATTAGGATCTGAATTATGATTAATTACATCTCATCTATTATTAAATGGAAACTGAGGTATTTCAAAATAAGTATTAGATTGATGATATCCAATATAATTTTTAGGACCAACAAATTCTAATTTTCCAGTTTTAAGATTTTTTCTAATTATTGCAGAATTTATTATATCAGGAATAGTTTTATTTCCAAAACTATATCCAGCTAATCCGCCAGCAAAAGAACCAATTCCTTGTAAGAAAGATGTTCCAAATTTATTGTCTAAATATTTTCCTCCTCTATTTCCTAAATATCCTCCTACCATTCCAGTTCCCAATCTGATTATTCCAGGAATTCCAGCTGAAATATCAGGAAGCAAAGTAAGAAGGGTCGTATTAAGTGCTGCTGTGGTTTTATCTGTATTATAAGCAGGATTTATAACTGCTTGATTAGCAGATTCTTTATCTATTCCTATTTCTTGAAGTTTCTTTGAAGCGGCTTCAGCAGATCCATCTAAAATAGCCTTTTCTGTAGCAGATCTTCCTTCAGATTGAGCTAATGCAGAACCGATTCTTTGAAGTGCAGATTGCTTTTCAGGTTTACTATTTTGAGAAGCATGATTTACAATTTGTTCTAAATTATAAAAATGAGTTCCATTTTTTATATTATATTTAGCTATATATTCTAATTCTTGTTGTTTGGTCATTTGTATATTATTAATTCTTTATCTTCTAAATATTTAATTTTACTTTCGTTTAAATACTTATAAAGATCTTCTTTTTGATTAATACATTTTGGATATATTCCATTCAAAAGCATAAGATCTTCATTCATAAAGTCTTTTGGAGATTTAAACTTAATTTTAAAAAAATATTATTCGGATTGTCTTTGAGTATTATTATCGGCATTATTAAGTGCTGCTGCACCAGCGATTCCTATTGCAGGTAATATATAGTATTGGCCAGTAATAGCGTCTCATACTCTTTTTGGTTTAGTATTTCATCTATAATCTTTTAAGAAATCGAGTTTATAATGTCCAGAATTTATTGCATCTGAAAATATCTGCAAGGCTTTTGTCTTACCAGGATATGCTTGTCCGGGAGTTAGTCCCATTATTTTTCCGATTTCTAGTGCATTAACAGCCGCTTCCTGAGAATCTCCTAAATAATCAGAGAAATTATAATTTTTATTAAGTAACTTTTTAGTTTTTCAGTTATAAAATATATTATTATGATGGGCTGACATAGCCTTTTCTGCAGTATTTATATTGATTGCTGGAACTGTACCATAACTACCTCGATGAAGCGTTTCATGAAATGCGGTATTCTGAGGATTTCCTTGTAATGAAATTGTCATTAAATCTTTTCCTGGTTCACCTTTCACGATCTGTGCTTTACCGAAAGTATTTCCGTCAATTATGTTTGGGGTTACTCAAAAGCCATTTTGATCTGTTCCAATCCAAATTGCTTTTGGATCCGATTGAGTTAAAATAGATCCTCTAGACATGGGATATGCCGCTCTTGCAGGAGCACCATTCGTATATGGTCTAAAATAAGTTAATCCTAATCTTTCTGCAAGCGCTTTATTGTGTAGATCAGAAACAGATTTAACATCCGATTTAAGAAAGTCAATCGCTTCAGCTTTTCCTTTGTTTATATCTTGAAGAGCTAGATTTAAATCAAATTTTCCATTTTGGAAATATTTCGGATTAAATCCTAAACCATTATTAACTGCAGGCATCATCATACTCAAACTTTCATTTTCTTCAACTGGTTGCCCAGTAACTACTCTCTCTATATAAGAAAGTCCTGGTAATCAACGCATAACATCCATAAATGGAGAATTAGCAAAGTTTGAATTTAAGTAACTAGCAGTATAATTTTGTATTGCTTTTCTAACCGGATTAGAATTATCTTCTGTAATTATTCCTGTATCTTGTATAACTCCAGGTTTTGGAGCTTTTGGATCGTAATGTGTATAACTTCCTGTAGGTTTTGGAGAGGAAGTTACTCTTGTATTATCTATTTGTTGTATTGGCATAATAATTTATTTTTGTTTTCAACAAAAATAAAGCAAAAAATCAATATATACAAATTTATTTTTAGCCCCCCTGGGGGTTAAAATGGGAAATGAATAAAATTTGTGGAAGTTAAAGTGGAGAATGGACACTCTATATAAAATACCCCGGGCCAACTCTCATTGGAAAACGCTTTCACTATTAGTGTTTTGCCACATAGAATTTGGATATGGTACCTATTTTTAGATACCATGCGAGGAATATGGCAGACTGTTGCCCGCAGTTGTGCGATAAACAACAAAGACGCTTGTAGACGAGCTGGTGATTGACAACTCAATTGTAAATTTTAATCATTATGGCAAACAAAAGAGAAAGGCAGTTTCCTTGGAATAAGAAATCCGAGGAAAAGATTAAGAGGTTTATTAAATACCTCGTAATCAATTCATTTGAAAAAGACGGACTCTATTGTCCAAAGAGTTGGTCAAAAGTCCTTCGTGAGTATAAAATACGTCCAACAATCGGATCTAGAATTCCCAACGCAATGGTTGAGCTTCACTATGTTCGTATCGAATGTAATAGAATGAAGTGGGATGGGGAGTCTTGGAATGTTGATAAGGACGCTCCTAAGATCTATGCCAAAGCAAAGGAGATGTATAAGATGCAAAGATCAGTTTCATCTAGGCCAGAATCTTCAGAAGTCCCGCAAGAGAAAGGCTCGCTTAACAGTTTTTCTCTGGAACATATTATCAATGAGTTAAATATGCGCGGATACGAAGTAACGATTAAGAAGTCTTTAATAATTTAAAGAGATGAAAACAAGAATCTTCATAGAGCACTACCGCTCTCTTAAGAACACTTTTATTTGGGTTCTTAAGAATCTTATGGTAATCGCAATGATTGCAATTTTCTTTGTATCACCATACTTATTTGAAGTATCCAAGCTCATAACTTGGATACTTCTTATACCAGTATGCTGGTTCTTTGTGGATTATTGTTATAGAAACCTTATTTAAATAATAATATATGTATAACAAAGAAGAATTAATTATGGTACTTCGGTCTAGGACCGAGTACCATAACGTTGAGGGTATCCACGTAAATGATGATACCAGAAAGGCCTTTGCAGACTGTGGTTTGTTCAGAGGTTATGCTGTTGCCTTCAAGGAAGGCGACGTGTTGACTTTTGATGATCTGGAACACGCATTTGTGTTCCCGATCAAACAAAGGGCGACTACAGTTCTTTATGTTTCTTGCATAAAGAATCATAAAGAGTCAATCGCAATTCCTCTTTCAATATTTAGGAGAAAACCTTCTCCTAAATATGAGAAATATGAAGAGGAAAAAGCAATTTATGAGCAGGATGATAACCTGCTCGGTCAGAGGTTAGGAAACAACCTAACCTGCACGAATGATCTTGATCGTCTCGCAGTTCTATGCGAAACGGGAGAGATCCGAATCTCAGGTGTATACGACATCCATCTTCAGTCCTTCGATAAGGATGGAAATCCTGTAGATGGAAAGTTCTACATTCAGAAGGCGTACAAAGTTATGCCTAATGAGTAGCTCTAGATATGCTCAGTCAGAAATGGCTGAGCATATTTTTTTATTTTTGGACTAAGACTGGTAATTCTTTTGACTGAAAAGTTGATCTATAGGACAATAGATTAACTATTTTATAACTTTAATTTTTATTATTTATGTACGAAAAGATTGAGAATACTCCTACCCTTGTAGGAGTTGATGGCCGTCATGCCGAGATTGGCGGCCTCGAAAACATCGAGGGGATTAATGCTCCTGGAACTGGTAACGTATATGGACTTCGCTCTGGCGAAATCTTCTTCATTCCTGAAGGAGACGTAACTACTGCGAAGTATGATGTACGTGCCGGACAGGCTAAGGACGGACCAAAAGTTATCCTTGTCGCCTGCTATCGTGGAACAGAGCAGAAGTCTCTTAAGCCAGGTTGGGTTTCTCTCAATACTCTCGTAAAGAGAGATATCGATGGAAATTCTGTAAACACCATGCTTGCAGGACTCCAGTATCCTGAAGTTATCTCTAAGCTTCAGGGTAAGTATTGGCAGGCAAAGGCTGCTCGTCCGATTGATGTCCAGGCATACGATCTGTCTGGAACAAGGATGACCACAGTTGACGAAAACAACGTAGAGCATCCTGTAATCAGGAAGCAGAATGTCTATCCAATCGCAGAAATTCCAGCTGCACAGTAGTATAATTACCCTGAAGGGCAACCTTCGGGGTAATTGTATTTACTATGGACACTCTTCTTATAAAGTTAATAATGCATCATTATGGAGCCCATTATATGGTTATTGGACTATAGATAGGCATGATAATTGTATTATTAACTATATGGAAATACAGGATTAACCACATCCTGATATGGCTCGGTGATGAAATTGGTAAACATAGAGGACTTTTTATAAAATAGAGTGCATCGGAGGAAACTCCGAATGTAGAATCTCCCTAATTAAACAACTTGTATAAGTTGCGACAGAAGCCTCACTTATGGTGACATAAGTTTTGGTGATGACGAGCTAAATTGAATATATGCCTTTCGGGATTGGCTGGCAATGGAATATAGTGGAAATGACTATAAAATACCATTCAAAAAACTTCCTATATTCATAAATGTGTAGAGACTATACAGGAGATACCTAAGTTTGAAATTATTATAAGTGGGTAGAGCGGGCATGACCCTTAATAACTCATTAAATCAGGCTTATAATATGTTGCAACATTTCAAATATGGTAAAGAAATAGTCCAGACCACAAAAACTTAAAGATATAAGGTTCATCCCTTACACTTCTCAGAAATGATGGAGGATAGTTTAATGAAAACGTTAAGTTTGCCTGTATAAAAGCAGGTGTGGCAGGAAAATCCTCTGGGCAGTAATGCCCTTACGAGTTCGATTCTCGTCCGAGCTACGAGTCATTTTAAGTGACTTAAAGTACTATATATTTTAACTTTGTGATTAAATTAACAATAAAACTTACTCTTCTTCGTTGTGAAATGCGGAAGAGTTTTAAAATTGTTGTGTGATGTAATGGTTAGCATAGAAGATTTTGGTTCTTCTCGTAGAGGTTCGAATCCTCTCACAACAACAAGGTTTGAATAGCCAAATTATGCACATATCATCCTTTGCTGTGAAGTGCGGGATGGTATATTTATTGGAATGATTTTTAATCAATTATTAAAACACAAAACATGATCATTCCATTAAACCTTCCAGGAGAAAGAAGCAAGGCTTTGAGTATCGTGGCCACGACCGAAGGTTACTCGGTAGCATTAGTAGATATTGTAGATGGTTATGGGCCTCATGCTTGCGAAAGTTATGAGCTTTTAATCCCTACAGATGAAGAAGTTATTGAACCAATAGTTTGGTTTGATAAACAACTTGCAAAGGGACCAGACTTACTACAATGTCTTAACGATGCGATGTCTGCGTTAACAAAATAACGCAAAAACTCCCGTTCTGAATGAATGGGAGTTTTTTATTTGTAAATAACTAAAAATCAAAATATTATGCTAACAACAAAACAAATTATCAATCTTGCCAGAAAACAAGAATGGTGGAACGAGTTTGACGAAAAAAGAAGAATTTCGATCGAAAAAGCAGCTCACTGTGCAATAATATCAAGAGATTATGAGACTTTCATTACTGGATCATTTTTGATTGACAGCTCGTATTGGCTTACTCGCGCCGAGCAATTTGCCAAGCTCTGCAAAGAAGAGGAAAACAAAAATTCAGTGCCTGAATATGATTTGGTGGTTTCTGAAAAAGTTGTTGCTAGATTTCATCCAAATAATCAGACGCCTTCTAAGGGACTCCTTTCAAAAGCTGCTGAAATTTTGAAAGAGTCTAATATTGCATATGACTATTTTAAATATGACCCTGAAGAAAAAGTATATGTTGCTTATAAAAACTCAGCTTCCTGGGTAAGAAGATAGTCTTTAATATTTAAGGTTAAGCAAGCCAAACCAGACGAGGTTAAAAGACTGGATACGGTAATGAGTTATGGTCAAGACTCACGTTAATAAAAATTGTATCGGGGCTGTCAAGCCCTGCTATTGCTTAACCTTAATTTTTATAGATTACTATTCAAAACCTTTAAATTAATATCGTTATGTGTTGGATGTCTAATAAATTAAAAATAAAGACCGCTAAAAAAGATATTGCTGTTTGGAAAGTTGTCCTTTATGACATAAGAAGAGGATTTTACGTATCTCCCATTACTAATTATCGTTATGTTTCAGGCGTAATTAATAACGTGGAAATGATTTTTAAAGTAAATAATCATCTAATAGGAGGATATGACGGATTTCATTCCTTTTCTAATAAGGTATATTATCGTTACTTTGGCGGCAACGTTCGCATATTCAAAAAGCGTATTTTTACAATGGACAAATATGTATTCAGTATTGTTTATAAACGTGGTTTTGATTTTGCAATAGCCAAAGGACGATTACCAAAAGGTACAAAATACGCAATAAATAAAAATGGTGAAATAATCTCGTCTAATATAGTTATAGATGAATTTATTAATTTGCAACCATAACTTAAAATCAGGGCGTTAGTTCAGTGGTTAGAGCACGAAGCTTATACCTTCGGAGTCAGGGGTTCAAATCCCTTACGCCCTACTTATAGATTTTCTTTAGTTCCTGGATCATGACCAGGCTGTGTTCTTCCGAAAGGAAATTCAAAAAGCTTACAAAAATCAAATGTAGGTGGGAACATGGTAGATTAAGTGGAAACGATCTGGAGAAAATCTATTTTTGATCTCGTAGCTCAGTTGGTAGAGCACAACACTTAAGTTAAAGAGCACATAGAGAGAAATCTTTATAGTGAACGGTGGCTAACAAACAGAAACCTATCTGATGGTGACATCAGAGTTGGTGATGACTCACTAAATCACAGAAATGTGTAAATGGCGTAGAGACTATACACCACCACCTAAACCCTATAAGGGCATGGTTAAGAAATAGTCCAGACTACAACATCTCAAGTAGATGGTCTGTGTAAAAGCAGAAGTAGTAAGTTAATGTTGGGGTCACGGGTTCGAATCCCGTCGGGATCACTATTTTCTTTTCATCCACAATCTATCTGTAGGTTGTTTCATTGTTGCTTTGTGTGTTTCATAAGTTAATCGTGGATGAAAGAACTACTGTCGTCGTGATGATGCCAGTAGGAAATATACCTAACTTGACTAAATAATGTTATCTTTTTCCTGGTATCTAACTAGTTGTCATCAAATATGTCTCTCATGTGTTTAGGCATTCTGCCACTTTATTTGCCAGGAAACTAATAAACCCATAGCCGTGATGGTTATGGGTTTATTTTTTTATTTAAAATTTGTATTCTATTTTTTAATTCTGTATTCATTTCAATAAGTAAATTATTCTTTTCTAACAGTAAATCAATCAGTTCTGATTGTTTATTAATAATTTGCTCAGATTTTTCTTTAAGAAGCATTATTTGCCGTTCTAGTTCTGAAAGTCTAATATCTATTGAATCTTCTGGTTCTATAATTTCATCCGTAGAATTAAAATGCGGAATTTTTACATAAGCTGTGGCTTTTCCATGCCTAACATCTTCTATAGTTGCATTATATGGACATGTTCCATCTCCCAAATCTCATTTTAATTTATTTTGATTTTTAAATTGAAATTTGCAACCTTTTTCATAGAGCATATATATAGCATCATATCCCAAGTGATTCTTTTTAATTCACTCTGGAACAGTCGCATATTCTTCATTTGTTTCTCTATCAAGAACAGGTTCGTTTACATACGGCGAATAAGTTTCACTAAACATACTAGAATTAAATTTACTATAATTACTATATCCATGTCCTCCTTTTTCTATATTATAACCATTTGGAGTTAGGGTATTATATTCTTTTATATATTTAATTTCTAGTTCATCTAAAACTTTTTGATCTAGCGTTTCAGAACTTTCATATATAGTTGTAAATGTGGCTTTTTCATATCCATATTTTTCAAAAGCTGCGTATAATGCTACCTGTGATTTGCAACATTTTTTCCAGTTTTTATATTCCCGAAATCTTCTTTTTAAGTCACAAGACTGACCTATATAGGATTTTTGGTTTTCAAAAGTAATTTTGTATATACCTCACATATTAGTTTGATTTTATACAATGTGTTTCTATTGTATATTTATAGTTATTTCCATATTTTCCAAAATCTATATTCATGGAAACTGTTAATTTATCTCCATTTATAGTTTCTTGATTATTAAATATTTCCTCAAGTATTTCAAGAGTTGTTTTCATTTCATAAAATTGATACTCGGATTTTTCAACAAAATATTTAATCGTCTCATTATATTCATCAAAATCTTTGAATATTATATTTGGTTTCATATTATTTATTTGTTTGATTATCAATATCATACTGTAAAATAACTTTACGCACTTTAGGAAGATCTTGAACTTTCCCTTTAAAGAAATATTCGGGATTTAAGTAGTATGTAGATCTATGTTGATTATCTTTTATAAGTACTTTTGTTTTAACTAAATGTGCAACAGTGTTTCTAATAGTTTGTCTTTTAATATTTAAATCTTTTTCTATTTTGTCCATCAAAAGATCTCCAAGTATCACACAATTACCTGGGAATTCATTATCTGGATATGTAGAAAGTTTTCACATCCACGCAAGGATCCTTAATTCTGTCTGATTTTTAATGTTCATTAATCCTGACATATCATTTAAATAAACGCTTATAAAAGAATCTTCTGTGACTTTTTTATACTTAATTATTTCTGCTGTACTATCTAGTACTTCTCCTGTTGTTTTATCAATTACTGTAGTTTCTTTTATATCCATATACTTAATATTTTAATTAGTTTATACTGTAAATATAGTATAAATATTTTAATTATACAAATAATTATACTGAAATTTGAGTATAAAAGTGATATAACTAGAGTATAAAAGCGGTAAAACTAGAGTATAAACTCGTTAAAACTAGAGTATAAACTTTTAATTCATATTATTCAGAATCAATGAGTTAATTAGTTTATCCTTAATTATATAATATAGCATTATATTTTCTTTGCATTCAGAGGATGAATCAGGAGCTCGATACTCCATGCAAGGACAAATTAAATTTTAAAAATTATGATACTAACTACTTTAGCCGTTTTATTCGGTATTTTATTTATTCTCTTTTTGTTTAACTGCCCTGAGGATAAAAATGCAATGCGTAAATAAAAAATACCACCTAGTAATCCTACTAAGTGGTATTTATTGAATTTTTCTTATGTTTGCGTTTTGTTGGGACAAACATAAGAAAAATTTTTGATATATGCAAATCTTTAATTAAAAATATGCAAAAAATAATCAAAATTCAATCACCTAGCAAGACTGCTAAGTGGTATTTTCATTACTAATTTCTTTTATTCCAAATGTAATCTGGAATTCAGAGGTTTTTAATAATTCTCTGCGAATATTTAAATCTCCTTTTCAAAATATTTGAGGGTTAATAGTATATGATTCATTTTCTCCAGAAATGAGTTTTAAGTCTTTAAGTTTCTTTAAATAATTTGAAATAGAATTATTTGCAAGGCCTATAGTTTTTGTTATTTCTTTTCTATCAGCGGTTGTTAAGGAAACCTTTCCTGTGTTTCATTGCGCATGTTGGCACAATCAAACTAATAGGCTTTTAGCACTATCTGGTTTTAAACCAAATAATGGACTAATATAATCTATAAAAGTCATGTAAAATTCATCCTCAGTCATTTTTTGTGTAAAAGTTCTGGCAGAATCAATTTTCATTATTTCTCCAGTTCTAGAATCAATGATTTCTCGTTGGCAAATTGATTGTAATTTTGGCATAATTATATTTAATTTAGTTATATACAAAAATTTTTGTACAAAAACAAATGATTTTGAAGATTATTCATTTTTTTTGAAGAAATCACATGTGTAGTGAACAAATCACACACCACGTGAACAAATCTCACGTACAGATGAGGTCAAATCTTTGTAAATAGTTGATTATTATTAAACTAACAATTTTCTTCTATCTATTATTATTGACAACTATAAATTTAAATAACAAAACAATGAAAACATTTGAACAATTTCGTACATGGATGAAAGATAATCATCTGTGGAATGAGTATCTTTATGAGTTTCATGCATATAATAAGAAAGATCCTAAAATATATCTAAGTAGTTTTTATGAATCCCAAACAGGTAACATGATTTTAAAATCATTTGCTTGGGAAAATACTGCAGGAGGATTTGATTTTTGGAAGTCAGTTGATAAAAAATGGAGAGAATATTTTGCAAAAGATACAATAAAAGAATTTAAATTTGTTTGCGAGGAAGAAATCCTTGCAAGAGTAGCTATGCCGAGAGACTACACAATTTGTATGTCTGGATTTACAAAAACGGAACTTAAGAAACAAATTCCTGAAATTACGGATTACCGTGAAAGTGGCAATTTTGTGTATGGAATACGCAAAATTTGGAAATTGAAAGAGTGTTAAAAAGATGAAAAATTGGAGTGTATCTTTTTAATTTTCAATTATTTACATTCCAATTTTTCTCTTTTTTACAATTTCAATTTCCTTCTGAATTTAATGAAAAAATCAAAAAAATCTAAATTTCAAATTTTTATATTCCCTATAATTAATTTTTATGAAATTAAGACAAATTACTCGGAAATACAAGCTCCAGGAGCCTGTAACCATTGGTAATCAAACGATTACACATGAAATCGTACGTATTCACATTAACAATGAGATCCCACCTTCTCATCGTAACTTCCAGTCTTACAATGCCTAATGGAACTTTTAATAATTAAAAATCAAAATAATTACAAAAATATTTTGATTAAAACTTATCAAGGTTCATCTTCCGTATCAACAATTACAAGACAAATGGTTGATCGTATTCTGAATTCTTATTCTTATTCTCAAGAACAATTTCCAGAATATACTTATTTTAAAATAAAATATTGGTAAACTTCGTAAATCCTATAGTTTAATTGGCAAAACCTTATAGATCTCAGTTCGAATCTGAGTAGGATTTCTAAATATTTGATTATGAATATATATTATAAATATAATAAAAAAGATATTAATAAACTTTATAGAAAATTGAGCGTGCCTAAAAACTATTTTTATACTCATATTTTCTATTTTTCTAAAATTCATACTTATATTAAAACTTGTACACGAATCATAACAACTAAAGATATGCAAGCTCTTGATGCTGATGATTTTATAGATTTTATTAAACATCATGGATAATCTAGTAAAATTTTATGCTATTCGTATATATAACGAAGCTCAGTATAATGAAATAACTCAATTATTATATTCTTATAGTTTTCGTTGGGCCTCCGGAACTAATATGAATTATTCTAATGTAATTGATTTATCTTGGTTATTTCTTGAAATTCCAGATAAGATTATTACTTATTCGTCTGAGGATTTTAAATTTACAAAAACTGATTTTCAAATATTTCCTGAAGAATGCGAGCAATTATTGAAACTAAAATTCGTTTTATAAACATTTGTTATCCTGAATATTTTTATATTCATAATTCAAAAGTTTCTAAAATAACAAATCCTAACGATTATATTTCCAAATATAATCTAGTTCTTGATTTTGAATCTCCATTAGGTAAAATCTATGTAGATTCAAATTTCAAATCAAAAGCAGAAACAATTAAACAAAAATTAATTAGACAATTGGAAATAATAGAATAATTATTTGGTATAATGTTTGTATTTTATGGAACAAAATCAAGGAAAGAAGTAGAAATACTTAAATATGATATTATTTATAGAGAAGGTAAAAAATTTTATTTGAGATATGGTATAATAGCTCCTGAAGTACGAACTTCAAAAGCAAAAACTATAGGATTTTATATAAATAAAGATATGTATGTTAAGTCAAAAGGCATGGAATGTATTGATTTTGAAGATTTTATAAGATTTATAAAATAAATGCATTGAGCTATGGGTATAATTGCTTAACACAAAATAATTTTAAAAAAATATGCGCAATTTTTTTGGAACTAACGGTATTACAGCTACATCTGCTAATCATATAGCAAATATGGCTAAAGAGTATTATGAAAACTTGGAGACTAAATTACAGTCTCTTCGTTTTTATAATACTGAAATTGAGTTAATTACAGCAGGAAAGAAAGTATTAACTTCTTCTGGAATTTCTGAAAGTTCTGATTTATTTCAGAATATTCAGAATATGCTTGTAGAAATTTCTAAATGTAAAACTCTTATTGCTTATCTTAGAGAGGCAATTAAAGAAAAAGAGCAACTTTCTGCAGACGTTTATACAAACCTCCCACTAGATTGGAAAGCCCCAGAAAGACCTAGTGCAATTCCTACTGTAACTACTCTTGATATTCTTTCTACTTGGGAACCAGAGAAACTTCTTCGTTATTATAAACTGCAAGCTTATGCAGCAGTATTTGGAGATTCAGTTCACCAAAATGGCTCTATATCTAATGCTAGAAAGGATCTAATGAAAATTGCATCAAATCCTTCCTCGGTAGATCTGAAAGGTTCTGATACAATTATCACTAATTATACTCCAACAATCTCTCAGGAGAAAGTTGATTCTCTTTTCTTTGATATTCAAACTAAATTCCGTAAATATCAAGCTGAATTTAACGGAATGCAAGCTGAGTTAGAAGATACTGCTACTAAGCAGAATCAAGAAAATCAAGATAAATTCGCTAAAGAATTCAAGGAGTATATGGATCTTAACAAGGAATATCAAGAAAAACTTAATGCTTGGAAACTCGCTGAGGCTCAAAGAATTAAGTCTTTGAAAATTGTTATTCCTGAAAATTTAAAAGACATTTATGAAAAAATAAACAATCTTTCCAAGGATTAGTTAGTTCTTGAACTAATTGATTCTGAATAAATTATAATTATTCTCGCCTTAAATTGCATAAATACAAAATTTTAGTTTATTTATGTTTTATATATAAATAGACAACCGTCTTTATTGCTTCTCTTCTTTTTAATAAAGTTTGATTTTGTTTTTGTTTGAAGAGAAGGTTTTTGATTTTAATTTTGTTTTTGTATGTTTTGAGAATAATTATAATTTAGGTTTGATTTAGCCTCTAGGGATTTATTTCCTAGAGGCTTTTTTATTTAAAAGATATGGAAATAAAGACATCTAAAGTTCTTGAAGTAAAAGATCTTACAAATCTTCGTAAGTATATTAAAGTTGAGATTACTTGGGACAATTCTAAAACAGAGGAAATAGAACTCTGGGGAATTGATGATAACATTATTGTTACTCAAGCATATAGAAAAGACATCGACAAAATTATTCATGAATTGAATCACTCTCTTCATGATAAAATACTTCCTAGAGATAAATATTTTTATCCTCTTAGGTGGTTTTTGAAGAAATCTTCTCTAACTTATGATAAAGAAATGCGTTTGTATATGCAAACTGGCACTTTTTCTAATCCTGAGAGATTTTTCCTATTTCCCGTAAAAACTAAAGTTTCTGCTTATTTATTTTGGGATAAAGAAAAGAATGTTGCAATTCCGTTTTGTCAATTTGATTGGTTTTATAATGATATAAAAGATTTTGATGCGCTTCTTAAAGAACTTCCAGAACCAATTAAATTTTCAACATTCGCATTAGTTTGTAGATGGACTATTATTCGACAAATTCATTATTTATGGAAAGTTAAAAACTATGGACAAAGATATATTCTTCTTGAAGATGCTGGAATTTATGATGAAATAATTCCAAACATTCAAGCAGCTTTTGAATTTACTTGTCCTTGTAGTTATGATCAACATTCTCCGGCTGGGTTATTAGGATTTCCAAAGCCTTTTTATCAAGCAAATAAGGAAATACTTGGTGTAGAAATTACTCCTATTTTCAAAATTAGAATTGATGATCCATATACAAAACTTGAAAATTATTCTCAAGTAAAGGATATAATGAAAACCGTTTCTTCTGAAGGAGCTCCATTAACTATAACTATGTCTCAGTATAACAAAATTGTAGATAATCAAATTCTTAAAAATAGAAAATATGATTATTCCGATTATGTTAGAATGTGCAATTCGATTGGAGAAGAACCGGTTATGCCTTGGATGATTCATGATGATCATCAATTGACTAGTCTTCATGATACTGCTGTAAAAGAATATAATCTTCTTAAAGATTCTTCTTCTAAAAAGATTAAAGCTAAATATTTAGAAATTAAAGCTAATTATCCAAACTTTAGTTTTG
The DNA here is from genome assembly GCA_022785265.1 of Clostridium sp. Lineage (GTDB taxonomy): Bacteria > Bacillota > Clostridia > Clostridiales > Clostridiaceae > Clostridium. Next base: position 26,222 of record JALFQD010000104.1, read on the forward strand.
AAAATCAGGAATTTGTAATTAAATATCCTGATGATATTGATGATTTAAATACTGAAGGAGCAATTCTTCATCATTGTGTTAAATCATATAAAGAAAGAGTTCTTAGTAATGAAACAATGATTATGTTCTTAAGAAAAAAAGATGATCTTACACAACCATATGTTACAATGCAAATATCAAAAAAATCTAATAAATATGATTTAGTACAAGCCCATGGTAATTGCAACTGTTCAATTAAAACTCTAACTGGAGTTTATGAATTTGTTAAAGAATGGGCATATAAATTTCATATTGTTCTAGAAAACATTGATAGAGCTTTGTAATTAATTGAAAGAAGAGTAGATAACTCAGTTTAATTTCAGTTCAACCATTCATTTAGAGTTATTGATATTGGGTAATGTTGGTTCGATTCCAATCTCTTCTTCTAAAATTTTTATATTATGTTATTTTATAAAAAAGAAACTCTTTATTTATTAGGTACTTATTGGAATTTTAATGTTTATAAAATACAAAATGGAGCAAGTCCATTTAGAAGTATTTTGCTCCGTAAAAAAAATTTTATAAATAAAATATCTGATTATTCTGATCTTTATTCATTCGGCTATTTAGTTAAAAAAAGTAGTAATAATAAACAAACTTTATTTAAAAGATTTTGATTATAATGAATAGATTTAATAATGAAATTTTTTATTGCACTGTTCGTAAACATTATACTGCTGATTCCGAAGAATACATAATTAAATTAAAGGTTAATGATAAATCTAGACCTTGTATTGGATGTTATTTTTTTGATAAATATACATGCCCTGTATGGGATATTGTTGGAGATTGTAGCCGTCAAGATAGAATTTTTGAAAAATATGAATAGTTACCATAAATTTAAAGTAAATTATGAGTCGTTTTGAAAATGAAATTGTTTATTTTAATGGTTTTAAACATATAACTGGAGATCCATTAGAACATAATTGTACTTTATGTAAAATAGGTGATCATGAAAATGGAAATTGTCCTGAAGTAATTATATGTATTAGTAAATTTTCTAAAGTAATTCTTAGAACATTAAATATTTAACGTTATATAAAGATTATGGAAATAACGAAAATTAATTTACTCGAAAAGAAATCACTTTCTAACGATCGTATTTATTTTAAAGTTAAAATTGTTTGGGATAAAATAGAAGAAATTGTCGAACTTTGGGGAATAGAAGATAATATTCTTGTTACTAAAGAATATCGTCCTGGCATTGAAAAGATTATTTATGTTTTTAATCATAATGAGTTGTGGACAGCTCCTAAAGAGGTAAATAAATTTTTCTATCCACTTCGTTATTTTATTAAAGATGAAGTAAATCCAGATTATGATAAAGCAATTCGTAATTGGATGATTACTGGTAATATGAATCCAAATTATATAATTAAAGAGATTCATATTCAATATAAAGCTTATCTTTTTTATGATCCAGTAGATAATGTTATGCTTCCATTATGTCAATATGATTGGTTAACTGATTCTGTTTCTGAATTTGATAAAATTATTTCTCAATTTGGAAAAAAGGCTGCGACTTCAACTTATGCACTTGTTGCTAGATGGAGTATCGTAAGAAATTTACATTATTTATGGTTTGTAAAAAATTATAGTAAACGATATTTACTTCTAGAGGATGCTGGAATTTATCCAGATCAAACTTTTTTAATTCAATCTAGTCTTGAATTTACTTGTCCTACTTGTCATGATGCACATTCTCCTGCTGGACTTCTGAAAATTCCAAAACCTTTTTATAATTTAAATAAAGAAACTTTGGCAACTAAACTTACTGGAATTTTTATAATTAAAATTTCTGATCCAGATTCTGAATTAATGAATTATAAAATGGTAAATGAAATAATGTCTGCTTTTTCTACAAAAGAATGTCCTGTTAAAATATCTTATAATCAATATAAAAAGATTGCTTGCAATCCTGCTTTTAATAAAAAGTTGTCTGATTATATTGATTATGTGAATATGATTAAACATATGGGCGGAGATTTTGTTCTTCCTTGGGAAATTACTAGTGAAAATCAAATAGATAGACTTCATTTTAATACAATTCAAGAATATAATCTTAGAAAAGATCAATCTTCTAGTGAAATGAAGAGGAAATATCTTGATTTAAAGAAGAATTTTCCTAAATTTGAATATTCAAATACTGAATTTTTTATTAAATATCCAGAAGATCTTGATGATCTAAATCTTGAGGGTTCTTATTTACATCATTGTGTTAGGTCTTATAAAGGTAGAATTCTTGATAGTTCTGCAATTATTTTGTTTTTGAGAACAATTAAAGATCCAGATATTCCGTTTGTTACAATGCAAATTAAAAGAACTAGTTCTGGTTGGGATTTAGTTCAAGCACATGGAAATTGTAATTGTTCTATTTCTTCAATTGAAGGAGTTTATCCATTTGTTAAAGAGTGGTGCGAAAAAAATTCTATAACAATGGAAGATATCGATAGGGCTTTATAATGAAACTATTTGAAAATGAAATTTTATATTTATTAGGTAACCGAGTTATTGCAACTCCTGCTGAACCTTATGTATATTGTAGTGAGTGCATATTCCATAAAGGGAATATGTGTAAATTACGAGATTTTCAGTTATATAATCCTAATAAATTTCTTACAAGCTTTGATTGTCTCAATCAAAATAAAATTTATAAACAACTTAAAATTAATTAATTATGAGTTTTGTAAAAACGAAAAAGGCAATTGATGCCAAAAAGGCTGAAGAGCAATATTCTGATCTTCAGCAGTTTAACATTTCTGAAACTGCAAAGATTTGCAAAAATGGACTTAGAATAGTTAAAATTGCAAATGTTCCAGTAGGTATTGCTTATTCAGATGAAGATGAGAAGAAGTTACTAGAAACTCTTCATCATTATGGTCAAAATTTGCTTACTGTTAACGATGTAATGACGGCTATGCAAAAAATGCAAGATTCAATAATCCGAGCAGAGGATCTTAATGAAGCTGGAATGGTTCCAGAGCAAGAACTTACTATTGATGGAAGAACTGTCTTTCTTATTGATGGTAATCTTTATGATGCAGATGGTAATCAAATTAATGATTAATATCTAAAATTAAGTGTGGAGAAGAGATAATTTCTCTATTGGTTATTATAGGTTCGAATCCTATCTCCACACCAATATAAAAATGTAATATGAAAAGATTTAATGAAGAAATAATTTATGTTAGAACTCATTGTTTATCTATTCAATATTTAACCAAAGTTAAAGTGGTTATGGGTAAAAAAATAAGTATTTGTGATAATTGTATTTATCTACAAATTAATACTAGTTGTCCGAATAGTAAATATGGAGATTGTTGTAGCGGTAATCAAATATTTAAATTATATGAATAGATTTATTGGTGAAATATTTTATACTACTTGTAGAAATAATCCATATTTTTTAAAAAAAGAAATAGTTAAATTAATAGCTACTCCTCGAATTTATGGACTTTGTACTGGTTGTATATTCTCGAATAATTCTGGATACCCTAATTTAGGATATGAATTAGGAAGAAGATGCCCAGGTATTGATCCGATTGGTTGTTGCATTAATATGAGATATAAACAATATAATATATAATAATGAACTTTTTTGATAAAGAAATTATATATTCTACAGTGTTTGTCTATAAATCTATTAAAACAATTGTAAAAACAAAATGTATTTATAATATTTCTCGAAGATATAATTGTGATAAATGTAATTTGAGTCCGTATTATCGTGGATGTATGATAGATCATATGCATGAAATATGTAGAAATAAATATTTTGTAGAAATATAACAATGAAAAGATTTAGAGAAGAATTCATTTTTGTAGAAGGAGAATATCATTTTGCAATTAGTGCAGGTAAAGCAGTGCGTTTTCAATATGAAAATCTTAATCCAATATCTGGTTTTGGTCTGTGTTGCAATCTCTGTGTTAAAAATCATCACTGTTTTTGGGAATGTCTGGCTGGAAGTGGTGTTTTAATAAACATAAAATATTTTGAACTTTATAAAGACTGGGAAAAATCAATTAATAAATAAATATATTTAAATGGCTGCAATAGATAAATGTTATGTTGATAACTATTCTGATTATCAACAATTTAAAGAATGGGCAAAAGATAAATCTTTTGTTACTCCTAGAGGAAATAAAATTTGTATTTCTGATTATATTTTTGATTTAGAAGAAAAATATTTTGATTCTAAATCAATTCCAATATTTAACACTCCTACTTATGTAGATAATTATTTATATAAAAACTGTCCATTAAAATTTATTCAAGATTGGCTTCAAGATAGATATTTTAGAGGTGGATATTCAAAAGGAGTTCCAGATGAATTAATTCAAGAATTAAAATTACCTGAATATGAGCCATGTAAACAAGTTAAAATAATTAAACGTGGATTTGGTAATTTCCCATTTAAAATATATAATAGTTATATTAATAAAAAAGCTAGTTCTTGGTGGATAGAAGTTCGATCTACAAATAATCGCAGTTATTGGTATAATGATGATAAAGATTATTGGTTATTTCCAGATGAAAATGATGTTTGGACTTCTTCTTGTTATCATTCCAAGCTTTCTGTAAAAGCAATTATTCGAAAAATTCTTAAAGTTTGGAAACTTCCAAAAAACTGTATAATAACTATTCAAGGACGTCTTGTTAATGATGAATGGATTTTAAAAACTTTTTAAAATATGAGTTTGGATCTTTATATAATTTCTCCAGAACCAATTAAACGCAAATCTACTGGTGTGTTCTGTCGTAAAAATGGAAAAACTTATGAATGTGAAACATTAGAACAAGTAAAATCTGAATTTCCAGATTGTGATTTGTCTTCTATAAAAGTTTTTGAATACGAAACTAATGAATACTGGCATGTAAATTTAACTCATAATTTAACTGATATGGCAAATCAAGTTAAATTTGGAAGTTATACATTATATGATTTAATGTGGCATCCTGAAGAACATGGTTTTGTTAATGTCAGTCATCAATATATAGAATTAATAAATAAAATGGTTCAAATATTAAATAATTTGGATCAATCTATTATTGATAAAACAACTCCTTCTAATGGATGGGGAACTTATGATCAACTTCGTGAAGCAGTTAATGATTTTGCGAATAATCTCTCATATCTCTATAGATTTATAGATAATTATGAAACTTATAAAATAGTTTCTGATACTTAATAATTATATTAAAATATGAAGAGATTTAATGGTGAAATATTTTATACTGTTATTGAAAGTGTTCATAAAAAGGAATTACTTAAAATAAAAAGTGTTCCTAATAATATTGAATCAAGTTATCCTTGTATGGATTGTGAAATTATAGGTTCTTGTATCTCAATTAAGCTTGCTAAATCGTGTTTTATAGATAACAGACATTTTATAAAAATGAAAATATGAATAGGTTTATTGGTGAAATATTATATGTTACTACTATTAATTCTAATCTTGAAAAGAAAATATTTAAAGTAAAAAATATTTCTAGAAATACTGGAAGTTGCAAAAATTGTAAATTCGCTTATTTTACAGGGTGTCCTACGGTTAATCTAGTTGGTTTATGTTTTAAGGCTAAAAGATGTTTTTTAGAATAAAAATATGCAACGAATTAAAGAAGAACAATTTGACTTTTTAAGATTAAATAATTTACAAGATAAAGTAAATTTTAATAAAAAAGCAAATTCAAGTAATTGGGATACTAATGAGGAACTTATGCAGTTTTCATGGGTAGCCTTTGTAGAAAAATTTGATTACTGGCAGATTATATATAAGAAATTCCTATATTTTTTAATTGAAACTGGACAAATTTATGTTTAATTTATTCAAAAAACCTTGTTGTCCAACTTGTGAACATAAGTGGAAGATAATCAATCAAGTAGATAAAGAATTTAAGGATTGTACTGATTCTGAACCATATAGAACTGTAAAAACTTATATTTTACAGTGTGAAAAATGTGGAGATTTAAAGTCATTTAAAATTGATATATAAAAAATGAGTATATGAACCGTACTAATTTTAAGGAAATAAGTGAAAATCCTTGTCGTTTATGTAGATACTATAGAATAGGCTATTTTAAGGATATTTCTGGTTGTGATGAATTTATAAGAAAATAATTATGAGAATAATTTCATTTAAAAATGAAAGAATTTATTATAAAGGAGATCTTTTTACTGTTATATTAGGACCTTATTCTAAAGATAAGTTTCTTTGTAAAATTTCATGTAATTCACCATGGTATATTCCAGAGAGATGCTATTCTTGGCAGGTTCCATACTATTGTGGTTATTTACGTAAAATAAAATAAATATGTTATCCACTACTTTAAGATTATTAAAATGTTAGTATTTACTGATGAATATTTTATAATTTCTGGAAATTATTTTAGATCAGTTTGTAATTATATAAATTGTTGGATGTCATACATTCCTCCGAATATAACTAAAATAACTTCTTATAAATATCGTTTAAAAGATTTTAACCATGAACGTTACTATTATAGGAATTCATATGTAAAATTATGGCATCCAAAAAGTTTATAATAAATTATTAGTTTGTTATAATATTAAAATATTATGAAAACACTTGAACAGGCAATCTTAGGACCTATCAGATCAGAACTTATCGGACACAACGCCACATTTTATTCTAGTTGTGGTAAGACGGTTGCAGAGAACATTACTGAAGTAGAACTTGCCAATTGTGGGAAATTAATTAGAATTACAGCTGATAAGATCGTTTATGCTATTTCTGGAACAAGAACAACACTTGAAACAAATCCGCGTTGTTTTCATGTTTCAAGCAAATATGAAGTAACAAAATAGTAAACAATGGAGGAATAGTTATGACAATTAACGAAAAATTAAATGAGTTTCTTTATACTTATGCACAAAGAGAGGCATTTAAGAGCGGTGCAAGATGGATGGTTGAAAAAGCAATATATTGGTTGCAAGAGCATGTAAACGACTACCTCTTTGACGATGGTACACCGGATAGACCGTGGTTGAAGTGTAAATCAGAGATGTTCGATGATTTCAAGAAAGCAATGGAGGAATAAGAGATAAAATCATTATGAATAATAAACTAAAAGAAGTATTAGAAAAAGGGAAACCGTCAGAACTCCAGATTTCTGAAGTTTACCGAATTGTGTCGTTAATCCAGAGGGTTAACTGTTCAACCTTCGCCCTCGTTACCGAGACCGCTAGTGAACTGGGAATCAAGAAGACAGTGTTGATGCAGTATATCGAAGATAATCCTAAGCTCTTTGACGTTACCAATGCCACTAGCAAATCCACCAAGGGTGTTGTGAAGAGTCTGGGATTAGCTATCAGGAAAGTTTATCTCACCCCGGAGGAGAATCCTGACACCGAGGAGTGGCTGGAGATACAGAAGAAGGCGTGGGAAAAGAAGATCCAGGTTTTTGAACAGACTTATTATGACCAGCATGAGTTCTGGTATCTGGCAGTGGATAATGAGAGTAAAAGAATGAATCTGTGGAGGAATACTCCAGAGAAAATCCAGACTCTGATTGATGCTGGTGCTATCAAGATGGAGAAGAGTGGTTATGGTGGGTTTAGTGACTACTACAAATGGGAAGGACTTCTCCTGACTCCTGATGCAGCAGAGGCAATCACCAAACTTGGATGGGAACTGGTTTATCCATCCCTCGGGTCTTAGGCCTCATCAGCAGACTAAAATAGGATTTGACATGTTAACAGAGCGATCGTAGATTTGAAAAATTAAAAAAAATAGATAATATGAAATAGTTCACTGTAGAAGAATATCAAAAGAATCCAAATCGTAAAGTTATTACTCGTGACGGCAGGAGTGTGAGAATTGTCTGTACAGATATGATAGGAACATCTTACCAGATTCTTGTTATTTGCAGGGTAGATCCTACTCACGGCTGTTATTATTCCTATACATTCAATGGAAAACATAATAATGTAGACTCACATCTTGATCTTTTCTTTGCTCCTGAAAAGAAAGAGGGATGGATAAACATTTTTCATGGGAAAGATAATCCTTTTACTGGAAATATAATTTTTGCTTCAAAAGAAGAAGCTGAAGAATCAGGTAGATACTGTTGTGGTTTTATTTATATAACAAGTAGAAAAGTAGAATGGGGGGAATAACTATGACACAGAAAGAACTTGATAATTTATACGATAAGATAAGTGATGCACTTTATGAGTATGAAGATTATCACTGTTCGTTACTGTTGTAACGAAACATATAATGGGACTTCGATAACCTTTGAAGTTCATGGGCATAGTGATCAAGGGGACGGCCATGACTGGGTAGAAGATTGGAGCATTGATGAATGTGGAAGGATACATTCAGAAGATACCATCTATGAAAATTATGAGGAATTTTTAAAAGAGTTCATATAATATATGAAACAGGAAAATAAAGAACTACTATTCAGAGACCTTTGTGCAAGAGTGCCTTATGGTGTGAAAGTCCAATATATGAATAACATATTTGTTATTGATTATATTTCTTCATATGAGGAGGTTAAATTGGATACTCCTGATAGTTACACAGTTGGTGTTTCGGAAGTTAAACCTTATCTCTTCCCTCTTTCAAGTATGACAGAGGAGCAAACTAAAGAATTAATAAATCTTATTAATACTGGTCAAAACGATAATAACGAATTTATGCGGACTCTTTGTAGAATTGAATTTTATCATAAACATCATTTCGATTACAGAGGTCTCATTTATAGGGGACTTGCACTGGATGCAACTGGATTAAACATTTATTAACAATGGAGAAATAGAATATGAATGAAAATATTGATCTGACAAAAATCCTGGATGGATGCCCTGCAGGAACTGAATTTTATCATTTAATTTTTGGACAGGTAGCATTAAGAGAAATAATTGATGATGAATATCCAATAATAGTAGAGCCTATTATCAATACAACACGTAGTAGTCTTACTAAAGATGGAAGATTGAATGCTAAATATGATGGAGAATGTCTACTTTATCCATCTAAATACCAAAGAGACTGGTCTAAATTTGAGAGGTTTTGGGATGAACCAGATGTAAGTAAATTTGACGTGGAAACATTTCATCCTTTTGACAAAGTGCTTGTCAGGGACTTTTTGAGTGATAATTGGATGGCTGATTTTTTCAAAAAGTTTGAAGAAAGTAATGATGTCTATTATAATGTGACCTGTGTTACATCCCATTGGATACAATGCATCCCCTACAACGAAGAAACCAAGCATTTACTTGGGACAAGAGACGATTGTCCAGAATATTATAAATGGTGGGAAGAATGAATATGACAGAGAAAGAATTAATACAGTTTCTGAAAAAGAATTTAACCATTGAGGTTCGGCATCCAGAACACGATGTTGGTTATTATAGTACTCATATGGAACTCGATGAACATAATATCACAGTAGAAATTAAACTGTGTGGAGAAACAATTTGTGAAGATACATCTTATTCTTAGTAATTGTGCAAAAGAAAACAAAACTTATATTAAAATATTGGTTATAATAAAAGAAAAAATCTTAGAGTGGGAGGAATAATATGGGAATGTACACAGAATTAATTCTAGGATGTAGTTTATCTGAAAAAACTCCTAGAATTTTAATTGAAGCTCTTGATTGAGTAATTAACTCAAAGAAAAAACCAAAATATGAGAATCCAAAAAATTATGAAGAAAAAATATATAATGAACGATTTATAGATCAAACTTTTTCTGAAAAGGAAATAGAAGAGTTTGTAAATAAATATAATTTATGCTATATTATTTATAATGTATCTTATTATTTTGGTTGTGCGGAATCTAAACCTTCTTTTTATAAAGATGATATAAGTAAAGATTATAAACTTAGTTTTAGATCTAATTGTAAAAATGGGGGTATAATTGAGAATTTTCTTGAATATATAAAACCATATATAATTCAAGGCTCTGGTCCAAGTGATGTTTATGCTTACGTTCAATATGAAGAAGATGAATTTCCAACTATTTATAGTTTGAAATATGATAAAACCAATGTACTAGACCCTGATATAGTTGAAAAATTTTGGAAAAAGAATGATCTAGAATGGAAATGTTTTGATAAATTATATAAATTAGTAATTCCCGGTTTTCAAGTAACTGATGAAATGCTTAAATCTAGAGGAGTTGATCCAAATGATAGACATTCAGATTTAGCTATATTAGATATAATTGTAGATAAAATTTGTGAAGATTATAAAAAAGCTGTAAATCATGATTAGTGATTTTGAAGAAACGTTGATGTGAACTTCATATAGATATGCTATTGGACGTAAAACTTATGTCTCTTGCTTATCTTATGAAATTCCTCAACATTATTATAAAAAACTTTCTAAGGAAAAAAGAGAGTTTACTGCACTTGATATACGGAAGGAAATTTTAAACCATTTGGCTTTTATGCCTTTTAGTTTATCAATTACTCGTTGGAATTCCGAAGATGAATATAATCCTTTGGAAACCATTTTTAATTTTATAGAAAAAGAAAATATTCAATCTTGGGAGGAATTTAGCAAATATAGAGATATTAGCTATAATTCTCATACAAATGAATATAAATATACTAAAGTAGAAGTTCCCATGCGAGAATATTGTAAATATGATCTTGATGATCTAATTTGCTGGGAAACTTGTGCTAGTTGTTTTGATGAATCTAGACATAAAATATATAAAGGAAAGGAATATTTTAAAACTTGGAGAGAAAAATTAATTCCAGCAGAAAAACCAGGATGGTATAAAAATGCATCATTTGGTTATGAAGCTATTTGGATTAATTTGGAATCTTTTTTGCAGAGAGGAAAACAAGCTTATTATATTTTAGATTCTGAAATGAATAATGAAAAGATTACTTAATGAAAAGTTTTTATATGAAGGAAATTCCTATTTTATAAAAAATATAAATGTAACTGTTGGAGTTCCTCTATGTGGTTTTTGTCCACTTAATGCTCGTTTGATAAATTGTATTCCTACTGAAATAATTAAATGTTACGGTAGTTGTGAAATAGTAAAAAAATGACTAGATTTATAAATGAAAAATTTATAATTAAAGGAAATAAATTTTGGATTAGTAGTATTGATGACGTTGATTGTTGTATATGCCCATTATTTAGTTTGTGTATGAGTTGGGACAATTTCAACGAGGATTTTAAATGTTTCGGTAAGTGGAAAATAAAGCCCTTTTAATGAATTATTTATATAAAGATGATAAATTATTCATTTTTTATATAAAAGTGTCTTAAAACGTCTAAAAATAGCTTTTAAATAAACACTCTAACTTCGTAGGAGTATAAATATGGTAACGAAGGATCGGTTGTAGAACCAATCGTCAGGGGTTCTGCCGGTTTTAACTGATTCTGTAAAATTAGTAGTTTTATGGTGTTCTCGAAACCAGTGAAAAAAGGTTTATAGTAGCAATCTTCAAACCAGAAACCTTGAGAGTAGACCGACTCAACAACCTACGTATGATTGGAAATATTATTGGTCCTGTTAGGAAGATTATTTCACGCTATCATCTAGTGGTTAGGATCTCGGATTTTCATTCCGAACACAGCAGTTCGAATCTGCTTAGCGTGACAAAAAACTAAGGTAATTAGTTGTTTAATTTTAATTTATTGCACATCCTATTTTCTTTCCGGAAGTTTTCCTTAGTTTTCTTCCGGTTCTTATTTTTATTATGGCAAATTGGATTTATAAAGGTAAAAAGTACAAAACAATTCCTTTACCTAAAGAGATTATTTCTAGACTTAGTATTGTTTATGTACCTAAATGGGATAAATGTTTTGAATTATTAACTTTAGGTATGCATGGTAATGGTTCAAAAGAAAAAGCTTGTATTCGAGATGTTTATACTAAAAAGATTTGTTGGATAGAAGCTAGAAGATTAGAATTAGTTGTTCAAATAATTTAATTATGGATTTAAAAATTGGTTGTAGTAGCGGATTTTTCTGCATTTTATTTTTTATTTTTCTTGTATTAAAACTTTGTGGAGTAATTACTTGGAGTTGGTGGTGGATATTTGCTCCTTTGTGGATTCCCTTAGCTTTAGTTTTATTTTTTATGTTAATTTTCTTAATAATTTATTTAATTTCAAATTAACATGATTGCGATTATACCAGATGTCCATGGTAGACAATTTTGGAAAGATGTAATTCCTAGAAAAGATGAATTTGAGAAAATTATATTTTTAGGAGATTATTTAGATCCTTATGGATTTGAGGGAATTTCAAATCTTAATGCACTAGATAATTTTAAAGAAATTTTAGAGTTTAAGAAAGAAAATTTCTTGCAAGTTATTCTGTTACAAGGCAATCACGATCAATCTTATGCTATTTCCAAAGATATTTGTAATTGTCGTTGTGATGTTTTTAACTACAAAGAAATTCAAAATTTATTTAAAGATAATTTTGATTTATTTGAGATATTTTATAAATTTGAACAAAACCATAAAAGGTTCCTTTTTAGTCATGCTGGAATAGCAGATGAATGGATTAACAAATATTTTCCTAATATAAAAGCAAATAAACAATTAAAACTTCTTAATAAAAAATATAAAGAAAATAATATTGAAGAAGTAGTTGATTTGCTTGCTCCCTGCTCTTTTTATCGTGGAGGCTGGGATTTAGCAGGTTCAATTGTTTGGAGAGATGGTAGAGAACTAATTTCGAAACGATTTGGATATCAAATATTTGGACATACTATGTCAAAAACTCCTTATGTTACTCCTAATTGGGCTTGTCTTGATTGTAAAAATGCTTTTATTTTAGATAATAAAAATAATATTTGTGATTTAAATGGTTCTAAATTAAAAATGTATGATGAATAAAGATAAATTTACAAGATTTACAGTAGAACAATCAGATAGAAAAATTGTATGGGAAACTCCATTTGAAGATATTTCTGGAGAGGATTGTATAGAGGCTCTACAAACTCTTATGACTGGTTTAACTTTTCTTCCTACTACAATTAGAAAATCAATGCAAACTTACATAGACGAAAATCCTTCTTCTAATGAGCAAGATTAGTGATCGTGAACTGCTAGAATTGGAAAATGATATTTTGGAAATTCCAATTCAAAAATTTAAAAAGAAAAATAAAATAAACAAGAAAGAGAAATACCCTGACCATAAAAGAGTTAGGAGAAAACAAGAAATTTGAGATTATGAATTGGATTCTGAATCTGATTTCTAAACTATTTTTAAAACCTGAAGTTGTTAAGAATGAAATACATACAGTTAAAAACTGTGAAATTCTTGATGATGTTTGGATACAAGATGATGATAAAATTTACTCTGGAATTATTTGGAGTAAAACTCGTAGAAGAATATTAGTTAGTTATTGTAAAGATGATAATTCTTTTGTAAATGAATGGTTTATAACTACTAATCTTTCTGATGAAATAAAAATTAAAAAAAATAATTTAACTTTATATTTTAATAAACCATGCTTTACGGATTAGATGATATTACAATTATTCCTTCTGTAGTAACTTATATTGAACATAGGGGAGATTGTTCGGTTAATTATCAGGAAACTGGTATGTTACCACTTTTTACTGCACCAATGGCCAGTGTGATTAATGATAAAAACTGGGAATTATATGCTAATCAACAAATTAATACAATTATACCAAGAACAATTGGTTATGATACTCGTCTAAAACTCTGTGATAAAACTTTTGTTGCAATGGGATTAGATGAATTAGACGAATTTGTAAAGGAATCTGAATTAAAAGGAACTGTAAAGATTTGTCTAGATATTGCAAATGGTCATATGAAAAAAGCAATTGATTTGTGTTCTAAAGCAAAAGAAAAATTTGGAGACAAATTAATTTTAATGGCAGGTAATATTGCTAATCCTGAAACGTATAAAGAATATGCTAGAGCAGGAGTTGATTATATAAGAATTTCCGTAGGTTCTGGAAGTTGTTGTATAACTTCTTCTAATTCAGGATGTTATACTCCTATGGCTTCATTGATTGTAAAATGTTCAGAAATTAAAAAGGATGTAGAATATTATAAAGAACAACTTCCTATATATAAATCTATTCCAAAAATAGTAGCAGATGGTGGTTTTAAGAATTTCGATCAAATTATTAAAGCACTTGCGTTAGGTGCAGATTATGTAATGCTTGGCAGTATTTTTGCTAAATCTCAGGAGTCCCTTGTAGGAGATAATGTTTCAAAAAAGAAATATATTCATAAGAAAGTTGTTGAAAGAGAACATTTTGGAATGTCTACAAAAAAAGCACAACTAATTATGGGTAAATCAAAAGATCAACTTAAAACTTCTGAAGGAATTAGTATTATGCTTCCAGTAGAATATAAACTTGCAACATGGGTAGATAATTTTAAACATTATTTGCGTGAAGCAATGAGTTTAACAAATATTAAAAATATAGAAGATTTTATAGGAAGACCAGTTATTGAACATATAACTCCTTCTGCTTATTTTAGTTATTATAAATAATTATTACGTAAATAGTAACATATAACATTTATAGTTTTATTTTAGAATTGATCTTTGGAATTGAAGGTCATATTATTTACGAAGAAAGAAAAAATAAAAAGAAGTAAGAAATGAAAAGATTATTTTTCCTTTTAATTTGTAGTATATTGTGTTTAAATCTTTCTGCACAATGGAGAAGACAGTATATACCTGGTGATGAATTAAAAGGAATTCCATCTGAATGGAGTTATATATATGAATCTGGAAATAAAGCAATTACATTTACTGATTCTGGAATCTTAATGATAGTTGCTAAAAATCAATATTTTACAACTACTGACGAAGGTTTTGTGTCTGTGTTAATTGGAATCTATGAAAATGGAAAGTTGCTTGCTAGAGGAAAATACGCTTTTACAATGCTTCCAGATGGTCATGCTTGCGGTTTAGATGGTTTTAGAGAAGTTTTAAAATTAATTAGAACTAGTAGTGTTGTTATACGAATAGTAGCTCCATTATATAATAATTTTGAATTTGATATTACCACTGCTAGAATGTATGTTGGTAGTCAAGTTAAATTTAATCAAATAAAAAATGAATTCAAGAATTAAAAAGACTCTTAAAATATTCGGTTTGTTTATAATGTTTCTAGTCATAATTATTTCATCAGCAGCATTTTGGAATGTTATGACTGTAGGAACTGCAGCTGCTGGAACTTTTGAAATTGTTGTTTCAATAATTAATTTTCTAGTAGAAATTGGATTATTAATTCATTTTGGTAGAAAGTTTATTTTGGAATAATAATTGTAGTATATGGTTTAGTACTTTTCCATAAAAAGTACTAAATATTATTCCCTCGTCATATAAAAGTTAATATGTCAGTCTTCAAAACTGAACATCGGGTGGCAGGATCTCGCGAGGGAGCAAATATGTGATTTTCAATTAATTGTATTAATTTAATGAATTACTAATCCTCCTAGAATATCTAGGAGGATTTTTTATTTTTTTATTATGAAACCACTTAAAAATGAAGTAGTTCGTATTAAAGATTTATGTTATTCTTTAATAGAATATGAAGGTTGTAATGGTTGTGATTTTAATATAATAGGAAAAGATTGTTGTAAATTAAATTCACCATTTACGTGTTTAATGATTTATAATTCTATGCATATTCCAATTGTTTTTAGAAAATATGATTCCATTATATAATGAACAAATACTATATAAATCTAGATTATATTCTTTTAAAAAAGATCTTAGTTTTAATAGATGTTTTTATTGTCCTTTTTATCAAATTGATTGTAAAATAATAAATACTGATAGTTGGTTTTGCTGTAATGCAATTATATCTGGAAAATATGCTACCATTAATTAATGAAGTTATTTTATATAAATCTGAATTTTATAGATTTGTTATAGGTAGTGATATATGCACTCGTTGTAAAATGTTTAGTTTTGAACCGAATCTTATTTGTTATATAGCTAATTCACCGTGGAGGTGTCAAAATAAAAGATTTCTTGGAAAATATGACTCCGTTATTTAATGAAATTGTTATTTTTAAATCTGAAAAGTTTAGATTTAAAAAGTCTAAAAAGAAAAAAGATTTAGAATTTTGTAAATCTTGTAAATTTTATTCGCATGGACGTTTATTTTATTGCCATCTACATGAATATGACAAATCTTATAATTGGAATTGTGGAATATTAGGGAAAAAAGCATTAAGTGGTTTTTATGATTCCTATGTTTAATGAAATTATTTTATGTAAGTCTCAATATTTTATTTTTAAACCTAGAGGTTATGAGGTAAAATGTCGAAATTGTCCAATAGGATTTCCTAATTGTG
>JALFQD010000099.1 GCA_022785265.1 Clostridium sp.
TTTCTAAATGATTATTAAGAAGATAATCAGCTACTTTTTTTAATTCATTATATAAAACTCGTGCGTGTTCTATTGTCCAGCCTTTTTCATAAACACAATTAGCATGAATATAATTATATCCATTTTCCCATAAATTTACTAACGCAAGGTAAGTATAATTAATATTATCTATAGATAAAGTCATTTTACTTCCTAAATTTTTATCATAATGCTACATATAGTGTTTTGCAGCTTTAATTGCTAAATCATAGCTACCAGTACCGTCTGGGAAAATACGGCAAGTATCATGCAATTTTTTATTACCATCAATAGAAATTGAAAATGATAAATGAGTATGATGTTTTTTAATAAATTCTTGTACTTTTGGAGTAAAGTATAAAACTCCGTTAGAACAAATAGAAACTCTAAATCTATCAATCCAAGGATGATGTAAGATAATACACTATTCTATGAAATAATCAATAATCTAATCTATTAAATCTATTTCAAGTAATGGTTCTCCACCAATAAATTCTAATATAACTCCTAAAGAATTTCTTGATTTTACATAATTTTCAATTAATTTATCATTATGAAGCAATTCATCAATTAATGTTTTAGCTATCTCAAAAGGCATTTTATGATGTCCTTTATTAATTTGATAACAATAAGAACAACATAAATTACAATCATCTGTTATTTGAAATGTAATAGTCCGTGTTTTTCCAACACTTGGGCTACCAAAATAACGGCCTAAAGTATCCGTAAATTCTTCAGTCCCTGGGAATTTAATCATTTATACTTACCTCAGCACTAAAAAAATCTAAAGACCAATTGATTAATGGTTCATTTATTTGAGTTTTTAGATAACTTTCTAATTGAGCTTTAGCTAAAGCTAACTCAATATAATAATCTTGATATTTTTCATAATAATTTTGAGAAATATTTTTATCAATACCATGCGCTGCCATAAAAGTTAATAAATCTTGATGACATTGTACTTCATAAGTAAGCATTTCTAAATAATTACTTTGCTCTTTTGGAATTTGTATCTTCATTCTTCTAAGTCCTTTTCTAACGATGGTATTTTGAATATACCTTGATTTCGAATACTTGTATTTTCCATTAATTTTTCTATATTCATAATTAATTTATCACAAGTATTTTTATAAATTAAACTGATACCTTTTTGTAAATAAAATTTTAAACAATAATTCAAAAAAGGTAAAATAATAGCATTGATTTTAATTTTATTTAAATTATCTAAAATAGAGTTAAGTATATTGTCTTTACAATATAAATCAATTTCAGGATAATAATTTTTTGACATAATAATAAACTAAATTATATAAGAATATTGAAAAATATCAATAAAAGATGCTATACATGGTATTTGGTTTAACCAATTCTATAAATTATGGATATAATTTTCTACTTCTTGTATAGTATCAAATTTGAATAATTTAATTGTATTATTAGTAAACTATGATAAAAATATTATTTTGCAATCTTCTTCAGTTGTAGTATTTAATTCTTTATCAATTTTTTTACAAAATTCTGTTATATCTTTATTTTCCTATATGGCTATTAATAACTAGGTAAAATATAAATTATATTTTAATTCATTCATTTATTATCCTCATTAAGTGTTGGAACTACTACTACTAGAAACATTACTTGTACTTGAAGTAGTACAAGCTCCAGAGCAACTATTACTTCCACAACGTCCACACCTTGAAGTGCATGTACCACTACAATCACTTTTGCATCCTTCCTAACATACTCCAGAGCATCCTTCATAGCCACAAGTGACAGAACAAGTACCTTTGCATCCACCATCACAATCGCCATAACAGCTGCCAGAACAGCCACTTCCACATCCTCTACAAGAATTGGTACATCCATCACCACAAACGCCAGTACAATCGTTTGCACAATTTGCCCGGCAGGTATTTGAGCATCCAGAACTACAAGAGCCAGTACAGCTTAGGCATAAGCCTGTGCAACTATTTGCACAATCAGAATGGTCTTTATTAGTTTTATCAGTAGTCATCCAAGCACTAACCTAATAATCCATATTATATATTTCATCATTTAATGCAACATTTTCTGCGTTTGTTATGTTAGCTTTTGGAACTAAATTATTATTAATAGCATTTAAAGGAGTGGCATTTTTATCATAATATTCTCTTTTAATAATTCCTCCTACTGTAGGATTATTAGAAAAATCATATGTTGAACTGCCATAATTTTCTACAGAACCAGTGTATTTACGACGTAGGCATTCAGCTTTTACTTTTGCTTTTAATTTAGTTAATCTATCTATATCAACTATCGAGCCTGAACCATATTGTTTATCTTCTGCCATTATTTCATCTCCTTTAA
>JALFQD010000105.1 GCA_022785265.1 Clostridium sp.
TTAATAATTATAGCTTCTTAGATTTTTTGGATAAAAAAGAGAAAAGCTTTATGAATTTTTTAAGTTTTATAAAATTTAATGGAAAAGAAGTGTTAATACCTAATGGCTATGAGGAATTATTTTTAGAGGAAAAAGAAAACATAAATTTTATAGATATATTAAAAAATCATAAAAAGAAAATAATTGTGTCAGCTCCTAAGAAATTAAATGCTATACTTAAAGATTATCAATTAAAGGGACTAGAGTGGATGCAAAATAAAAAGAAACAAAAGCTTTTTGGAATTTTAGCAGATGAAATGGGGCTTGGAAAAACTATTCAGGCAATAAGTTTTTTATTACTTAACAAAAAAGAAAAATCTATGGTTATAACTCAAACCTCTTTAGTTTATAACTGGCTAGAAGAATTTAAAAGGTTTGCACCTTCTCTTAAAATAGCATTTGTTCATGGAGATAAACAAAAAAGAATAAGTATTTTAAAAGATATTTCTAAATATGATGTGGTGTTAACTTCTTATAAAACTTTAGGAATGGATTTAGAGTATTATGAATCTATTACATTTGACAATCTAATAATAGATGAAGGGCAAAATATAAAAAATCCAAAATCTCAAGTTGCTAAAAATGTTAAATCACTAAAAAGTGAAACAAGATTTGCACTAACAGGAACTCCAATAGAAAATAATTTAATGGAATTATGGAGCATATTTGATTTTTTAAAGCCAGGATATTTATTTTCAGAAAAAGAATTTAAGGAAAAACTAGGAAAAGGCGGAGAGGATGAACTTAAATATCTAAAACTTATTATAAGACCATTTATTTTAAGAAGAACAAAAAAGGAAGTGTTAACAGAGCTTCCAGATAAAAATCAATGGACATATTATGTTTCAATGACTGAAAAACAGAAAAAATATTATAAAGCAAATTTAGATTCTATTAAAAAGAAAGCTAAGGAAGAAAATAATTTTGTATCATTCTTATCATTTATTACAAGACTAAGACAAATAGCTTTAGACCCCTCAATAGTTGATGAAAATTATGATGGAGGAAGCGGAAAAATTAATGCCATACTTAGTTTAATAAAGAATTCATTAGAAGAAGATAGAAAGACTTTAATTTTTTCACAATTTACTACTGTATTAGATAAATTAAAAAAGAAGCTTGAAACATTAAATATAAATTATTATTATTTAGATGGTTCAACTAAAGCAGAAGAGAGAGTTAGGCTTTGTGAAAAATTTAATGATTCTTCAGAAGTAAAAATATTTCTTATTTCATTAAAAGCAGGTGGCACAGGATTAAATTTAACTTCTGCAGAAAGAGTTATTCATTTTGACCCTTGGTGGAATCCTGCTGTAGAAAATCAAGCAACAGATAGAGCTCATAGAATAGGTCAAAAAAATGAAATTGAAGTAATTAAAATAATTTCAAAAGATACAATAGAAGAAAATATGATGAAGTTAAAAGAAGAAAAGAACAGAATTATTTCTTCAGTATTATCTGAAGATAATTTAGGAGATTTTAAAGGAAAGCTTTTAAGCAAAAAAGAGATAGAATATTTATTAGAATTTAGTTAATCAGCAGTATTATAAAGGAAGACATATTTTGATAATATTGAATTAAAAACTTAACAATTAATGAGCATAGATATAGATATCAGTTTAATAAAAAAGTAGCTGCATCAAGCTTTTTAAGAAGATGCAGCATTTTTTTAAGAAAATTATATACTTTACATTGACTTAGAGCCATTAGTTAGGCTAGAAAAAGCAAAGCAATAATTTCATACCTTTTTAGGTCTATTCTGTAGGGTCTTCAATTAAAGTTGCAAAAATATATTCATGAACATGTCCATCTTCACGGGTAGTTCTTCCTTTTACTAGATGAACATGTTTTCCACCTCCAACATAAATAGCAGGTCCAGTAGTATCACATATTTCATGATGATGGTTTCTAGCATCTGTTGTGTTAGTTCTAAGCTTATGAACATGTGAATTACCACATCTAATAGCTTCACATGTTACTCCAGCAAATCTATGGTTATGACGGTCACGCCCTTGTTCTGCAAACTTTGTGCTACCTAGAAATTCGTGGACATGCCCTCTTTCTTCATCAGAATTATTTCTACAGTCCTCTCTTCTACAATCACTTCTTCTGAACTCTTCTCTTCTGCGTTCCTCTCTTCTCCTATCTTCTCTTCTGCAATCACTTCTTCTATTATCTTCACTAGTACAATCATCAGAAGTACGATTTCTTCTTCTGCAATCATTTCTTCTATCATCTTCACTAGTACAATCGTCAGAAGTACGATTTCTTCTTCTGTTCATTCTATAATAGTTTTCATAGTTATTGTTCATAAATTTTTCCTCCATGGTTTTATAAAGTTAATTTATACTATGTTTAAAAAGAAAAAAGTGTAAATTTATTATGTAAAAATATTTAATAATAAGCAAAAAAGTAATAAAATATAATGTATAAAATAAGCCTAGGAGGAAAAAATGAGTAGTGAATTAAATGTACTTGAAAGAGTAAAAAGAACAAAAGAGATATTTTTAGCAATGTTTAAGGAAGATGGAATACCAGAAGAAGATTTAAAAAAAGCTATATGTGAGTCTTATCAAGAGCAAGGCTTTGACTGTAAAACTTTTGATGATATTCCATTAAAGGAAATGGAAGAAGCTATTTCTGATTGTTGTGAGGCAGCAGGATTAAAATTTGAAAATTTTGATGACATATTAAGGCAACTATAAATTTATTAATGTATTATTCTGTTTAACTTAAGCTTAGAAGATAAAACAGTGAAATATATATTAAAACTTTAACTTTTATATGATATAATAGCATTCATGAGGTGGTTGTAATGAGTGGTATTGCAGGTGAAGGCTGCGAAAGAATTATTCCTACAGAAGAGAAAAAATCTCTTGAGGAAATAGAAAGAAGTATAGTAAAAAGATATAGAAAACCAATATGGTCTAAATTTTGTAAGGCCATAAAAGAATATAATTTAATAGAAGAGGGAGATAAGATTGCAGTAGCTATTTCAGGAGGGAAAGATAGTCTTCTTATGGCTAAGCTTTTTCAAGAGCTTCAAAGACATGGTCAGACTAATTTTGAACTTGAATTTATAGCTATGGACCCAGGATATCATCCCCAAATAAAAAAGCTTCATATGGAAAATCTTGAATATTTAAATATACCAGCCCATGTGTATGAATCAGGAATATTTGAGGTTGTGGATAGAATGGCAAAGGACTATCCATGCTATTTATGTGCAAGAATGAGAAGAGGGTCCTTATATGCAAAGGCACAAGAGCTTGGATGTAATAAGTTAGCTTTAGGTCATCATTTTAATGATGTAATTGAAACAACTTTATTAAATGTTTTATATGCAGGAAATTTTAAAACAATGCTTCCAAAACTTAAAGCAAAAAACTTTGAAGGTCTTGAGCTTATAAGACCAATGTATCTTATAGAAGAAGAAGCTATAAAAAGATTTATAAATTATAGTGGAATATGGCCTTTAAATTGTGCATGTATGATAGCTGCAAAGAAGGTTGGAAATAAAAGATATGAGATAAAAGAATTAATAAAGAATCTTAAAACCAACTTTAGAGATGTAGATAAATCAATATTCAAAGCAGCTGAAAATGTAGCTATGGACTCTATTTTAGGATGGGAAAAGGGCGATGAAAAACATTCATTCTTAGATTATTATGATGAGGAGTAAGATTTATGAACATAATGACAATGGATCCTAATATGCTTGTAAGTATAATAAACATGAAATTAAGAGATAATTATAGTAGCTTAGATATGTTATGTGATGATATGGATTTAAATAAAGATGCTCTTAAAGGAAGATTAAAAGAAGCGGATTATACATATTGTAAAGAAACTAATCAATTTAAATAACTATAATATACCTAGTTTTATAATTATATTATTGCTTTAGGAGGCGATTTCTCATGAGTATAAAGAAAAAAGGTAAGTTGGTAGTTCTATTAGGAGCAGTAGCAGCTTTAGCAGCAAGCTTAATAAACGATAAAAAAAATAAAGAAAAAAATACAGAAAAAGAATAAAAATGTTGACCAAAAACTAAATTTTGCATATAATATTATTATATTAAATAAATCCTTTGAAAAGGAATAGTAGTCAGGTGCAGTGTTCCAGAGAGCTGAACAAATGGTGAGAGTTCAGTGCATGAGCTAATGATGAATGGGCCTTGGAGGAGCAAGATGAAATCTTAAGAGAGTAGTTTAGCCGTATTTTTGCACGTTATAGCAAATAGAGTATATTTGTACTTAATATAAGAGGCATTTTATATATGCAATTTAGGTGGTACCGCGGATATCTCCGTCCTATGTTTAATAATAGGATGGAGTTTTTTTTAGATAAATTTTGGGGATGATTGCAATGAAAGGTATTTAGAGTAAATGAAAATAGAAAGATTTGAAACATTCAAGGGGGAAAATAAAAATGGAAAAAAGTTTTAATACAAAGAAAATGATAGTAAATGCAATATTAATAGCTATAGGAGCAGTACTTCATACTGTATCACCAACATTTGGAGTCGCTCAACCAGACTTTGCTTTAGCGATGTTATTTATAATAATTTTGATAAATACAGATTATAAAACAGCATTATTTTCAGGAATAATAATTGGTATATTTACAGCAATAACTACTAAAACAGTGGGAGGGCAAGCTCCTAATATAATAGATAAAGTAATTACTGCAAATGTTGCTTATTTAATGCTATTACCTTTAAGA
>JALFQD010000133.1 GCA_022785265.1 Clostridium sp.
GTAAAGGAATTAAAGGCGGTGAGGTAATGGCGAATTTTGTGAAGAGCAAGCTTGGACAGATTCTTTTAGATGAAGGAAAGGTAACTCTTTCAGATTTAGAAAGTGCAATAGCAATACAAAAAAGTGAAGGAAAAAAGATATCTCAAGTTCTTGTTGAAAAAGAAATTGTTTCTGAAGAAAGCATGGTGGATGCTATTTCAAAAGAAATTGGGGTTGAAAAGGTAGATTTAGCTGAAGTAAAAATTGATAAAAAAGTATTAAAGCTAGTTTCTCAAAATTTGTGTAAGAAATATAACTTAATTCCTTTTGAAATCGATGGCAAGAAGATAAAAGTAGCATTGGCAGATCCTTTAAACATATTTGCAATTGATGATGTTAGAATAGTTACTGGAATGAAGGTAGAAACCTATATCGCTACTAAAAGCCAAATAAATAAATGCATAGAAGTAAATTATAGTAAACAACAATTAAATAAAGCAGCAGAAGATTTACTTAAAGAAACTATGAGTTCTAAAGTTCAAGAAACTGATGTAGAAGAACTTGATGATGTTAAAAATGCACCAGTAGTTAAAATGGTAGACCAAATCTTCAAAAATGCTATTGAAATGAGAACATCAGATATTCATATAGAACCTTATGAAGATGAAATAAGAATAAGGTACAGAATTGATGGTAAGCTTCATTTAATTAATACTTTAAGTATAGAAAGCTTAGCACCACTTGTAACAAGAATAAAGATTTTAGCAAATTTAAATATAGCTGAAAAAAGAATTCCTCAAGATGGTAAAATAATTACCAGAGTTGATGGAACTGATGTAGACCTTAGAGTATCTATTTTGCCTATAGTAAACGGTGAAAAGATAGTTATAAGAATACTAAAGAGAGAAGGATATACAACAGATAAAAAGAAACTTGGAATGAATGATGAAAACTTAGCAAAGCTAGAAAAACTTATTTCAGCTCCTAATGGAATTATATTAGTTACAGGACCAACTGGAAGTGGTAAATCTACTACATTATATACAGTACTAAGTGAACTTAATAAAGATGATGTTAACATAGTTACTGTAGAAGACCCAGTTGAGTATAGTTTAGCTGGTATAAATCAAGTAAGTGTTAATAATAAAGCTGGTATGACATTTGCAAGTGGTCTTAGAAGTATTTTAAGACAAGACCCTGACATTATAATGATAGGGGAAATCAGAGATAATGAAACAGCAGAAATAGCTATAAAAGCAGCTATTACAGGACATCTAGTTTTAAGTACATTACACACAAATGATGCACCATCATCTATAAGTAGATTATTAGATATGGGAATTGAACCATATTTGGTTTCAACTTCTTTAGTTGGAGTTATAGCACAAAGACTTGTAAGAAGAATATGTCCAAACTGCAAAGAAGAATATGAAGCAACAGAAAAAGAAAAAAAAGTATTGCATAAAGATTTAGATATGCCTTTAAAATTATATAGAGGAAAAGGTTGTGGACATTGTAATAAGACAGGCTATTATGGAAGAGCTGGTATATATGAAATAATGGAAGTAACCAGAGAACATAGAGATGCTATGAATACTACAAGAAATATGGATACTTTTAGAGATATATCATTAAAACATGGAATGACAACATTAGAAGATGAATGTATAAAGCTAGTTTTAAATGGAACTACGACAGTTGAAGAACTTGCAACAATATCTTTAATGAAAGAAGATATGTAAAGGTGGGGAAGTAAATGAAAAAGTTTAAGTACAAAGCAATGAAAAATGATGGTACTAAAACTAGTGGGGAATATGAAGCAAACTCAAGAGAAGATGTTATGGAAATGATAACCTCAAACGGGTATTATCCCTTAAAGGTTGAAGAAGTAATAGAAAGTGCCACTATAAATATAAAAAGAAAAATAAAAGTAAAAGAAATATCAATATTTTGTAGGCAAATGTATACTATGCTTGATGCAGGTGTACCACTTATAAATGCTTTGAATTTAATGAGTACTCAGGTTACTAATAAACATTTAGTTGAAATAGTAAAAGTACTAGAAGAAGATGTTAGAAAAGGTGAAATGCTTTCTAATTCAATGAGAAAGTTTCCAGAGGCCTTTCCAACACTTTTAACAAGTATGGTAGAGTCAGGAGAAGCTAGTGGTAATCTTGATGAAATGTTTTTGAGAATGTCAACTCATTTTGAAAAAGAAAATAAAATTAATAATAAAGTAAAAGCAGCAATGATATATCCAATAATTTTAGCATGTGTTGGAGTTGCAGCATTAGCAGTAGTTATGATATTTGTAATGCCAACCTTTGTATCTTTATTTGAAAGTTCAGGTTCAGAGTTACCATTTGCAACAAGAATTTTAATTGGAATAAGTGATTTTATGGCAAATCATTTTATAATCGTACTTGGAATTTTAATTGCTATAATAGTTGGAATTGTTATATTTAGTAAAACAGAAAGTGGAATATATTTCTTTGCAAAGCTTAAGATTACTTTTCCTTTAATAAAGGATTTAAATAGAAAAATGATAGTTTCTAGATTTACAAGAACTTTATCAACATTATTAGCATCAGG
>JALFQD010000156.1 GCA_022785265.1 Clostridium sp.
AAGCTATTAATAATCAATCTGTAAAAAAGACTTTAACCATTCCTCGTTGGTTAAATAATCTAGCTGAAAAAAATAATATTAACTTTTCTCAATTACTTCAAAGTGCTTTAAAGGATATTCTAAATGTTCCAAAAACTCAAAAATAAATTCGATTACAAAGATATTAAAAAATGCTATCTCTTTAATGATTTTTAGAGCATTAAATGATAGCATTTTTCTTTTTTTCTAAAGCTTCTAAACCATCTTCAGCAGTTACTACATCATAGCCTGCCTCAGTTAAAAATTCTTTTAGTAATTCTCTTATATCATATTCATCTTCAACAACTAAAATAGTATCCTTCATTTTAATCTCCTTTGCAGTTTAATGCTTATATTATACATCTTATTCCATATTATCTACAACATAGGTGTTTTTTATTGAAAGAAAATTTAACTATCAATATAATAACATTATAAGGTACCTTGAAAGGAGATTAAAAATGAAGATTCACATTAATGAAAATCCTTTACTAAGTGAAACAGAAATTACAATTAATTGTCAAACAACAGATGAAAATATATTAAGAATTGTATCTTTGCTTAAGGTTTTTGATAAGAAAATTACTGGCGTAAAAGATGGAGAAATGTTTATATTAGATGCACAAAAGATATTATATATAGATACTGTAGATAAAAAAACTTTCTTTTATACAAATAAAGAAGTATATGAAACACCATTAAAATTATATGAGCTTGAAGAAAAGCTTATTGGAAGCGACTTTTTTAGAGCTTCAAAATCAACAATAATAAATTTTCAACAAATAAAGTCTTTAAGACCTGAATTTGGAGGAAAAATGTTAGTTACTATGAATAATGATGAAAGATTATATGTTTCAAGACAATATGTTCATACAATAAAAGAAAAATTAGGTCTTATTTAAAGGAGGAGTATGCCATGAAAAATATTACAAAATGTATAGTACCAGTAAGCATTTCATTTACATGTTCTATGATTATATTTATGATTATTTCTTTATTATTAAAAAATGAATCCATAGAAATTACAACTATATTATCTATATTATTGATTTCTATATTAGGCTCATTAATTCAATATATAGCTTTTACTAATATTTTAATAAAAAAAGCTAGTTATAGTACAAGGCTTATAATATTTATCATTCCATTTTTAGCTGTATTAAGCATATGTGCAATTTGTTTTAATTGGTTTCCTAAAGATAATATTGGTTCATGGATAACATTTATGATTATATTTATAGCTATTTTTATAGTTATGACAATAGGATTTGAAATTTATTTTAGAGTGGTTGGGAAAAAGTATGATGGATTATTAGGTCAGTATAAAAAAGAAAAGGAAAAGAAATAATAATTTATTTAAGGAGCATTGAAAAACAATGCTTCTTTTTATTTTATGTAGTAATTAATATGGTATAATTATGTATATCTAATGTTTTAGATTATTTTAATGAAGATATAATGGAATTGTCAAAAATTATATAAAGGAGAAGAAATTATGATAGATTTTAATATGGCCAAAAAGGCATTTAAGGATTATTTAGCTTTTTTCGATGTAAATGACCCTAAAATAAGGTTAAAGATAGAACATACTTATAAAGTAGTTGATGCATGTGAATATATTGCCAAAGACTTAAAACTTAGTAAAGAAGACACTAATCTTGCAAAGCTTATAGGGCTTTTACATGATATAGGGCGTTTTAAGCAACTTAAAATTTTTAATAGCTTTAATGATAATAGTACAATAGACCATGCAGAGTATGGGGCAGATATTTTATTTAAGGATAATCTTATAAGAAATTTCCTGCAAGAAAAAACTTATGATAATATAATAGAGAAAGCTATAAGAAACCATAATAAATATAAGATAGAAGAAAACTTGCCAGAAAGAGAATTATTATTTTCAAAGATAATAAGAGATGGAGATAAAATGGATAACTTTAGGGTTAAAGAAACTGAAAAAATTGATACTCTTTTTGATATAAGTGAAGAAGAATTTGAACTAGAGAGTATAAGTGATAATATTTATGATGATTTTATTAATCATAGAATGATATTAAGAGCAGATAGAAAAACTCATATGGATATGTGGATATCTTATATTGCGTTTATATTTGATTTTAATTTTTCTTCTGGGTTAAAATTTTTAAAGGATAATAATTACATAAATATAGTAATTGATAGAATAGATTATAAAAATCCAGATACAAAGGAAAAGATGGAAGATATAAAGAAAGTAGCTAATGATTATATCAATAGCAAATTACACTAAAAAGATAATAGCTTGTGATAAAAGCCTAAAGTTTTACATATATTTTAAAATGGTATAACTTAATTGTAATACTTGAATAGCCTAAGCAGTTAGAATGTATCTTTTTGAGGAAAACATTTATGACCAAGAGTTTATAAAAATTGAGATATTAAATTATCTTATCTCAATTTTTTTACTTTACATAATAATCATAATAAATATTATGTAAAGTAAAAAGCAGAAAATTATTAAACTTAAGTTTTATTATTATCTTAGCAATTTATCTATAATTTATTAAATTGTATAGTTTCTTGATAGTAATAATTTCTGCATAAAGTTTAAATCCTCTTCATAGTATAAAACAGATTAAACATTAGAGGAGGAAAGAATGAATGGTTTATTAAGAAAAATAAATGAAGCCTTTACAAGAAATAAGCTTTACTATTTATTTATTCTATTATTTTTCTGTGTAGGAATTGTTCTTGGAGTATATACAATAAAATATATGAATGAAGGAGACAAAACTGATTTATCTAATTATTTTACTTCTTATATAAACAGTTTATTAAAAAATAACACTAATTATGGAGGGCTGTTTTTTAGTGTATTAAAAAAAAATCTTCTTCTTATAATTCCTATATTTTTAATGAGCTTTTTATTTTTTGGTGCTCCAATAATTTTAATATTAGATTTAATAAAGGGTTTTAGCATAGGATATACATTTGCTTTTTTAATAACTACCTATAGCAATTCAGGGATTGGTGTTGCCTTTGTTTCTATTATCCCTCAAAATTTAATTTATATTCCTGCATTTATAATTTTAAGTATTATTTCATTGTCTTTTTCAATAGAAAATTTTAAAAGTAGATTTTTAAAAAAGTCTTGGAAT
>JALFQD010000197.1 GCA_022785265.1 Clostridium sp.
AATAAAGCTCAAAATAATTCTGAAACAGTAGATGAATTATATGAGCAGTTAGGAATTATAAATTTATCAATAGATACAATATTTGTGATAGTGGCAGCAATATCTTTAAATATTAAGTTTTTAATATGGAGTAAAGTAGGAATTTTAGATAAAATAAATAACACAAAAAATGCAGAGAAAATAGGAGACTTAAGTGAGTTACCTAGAGTTGCAAATTTAATGTATATTTATGCTACAGGAATATTTTTATTAATTAATTATTCCCAATTTCAAAATATTAGTTTATTAAAAGAAACAACAAAAAGACAAGAGTGTAAAGCATGGAAGGCGTTTTTGTCAAGTTTATTTATTTTTATAGCTACAGGATTAACGAGGGATAATTTAGAAGTTTGATAAATAATTAGGTATTAATGTAATATATGTGGTATTATCTTATTATAAAAAATTTGAAATGATGGAGGGGTTTTCATTAAGTGGTACTAATATATAAGTGTCCTAATTGTGGAGGAAATATGACTTTTGATCCACAAAAACAATTGCTTCATTGTGATTATTGTGGAAATGAAAGTAAGGTTGAAGATGTAGAAACAGAAGAAAGGGAGGGGGATGTAGAACAAAATTTATCAAATACTAAAGTGTATGAATGTCCAAATTGCGGAGCAGAAATTATAACTGATGAGTACACAGCAGCTACTTATTGTGCTTATTGTGGGGCAGCAACCATATTAAGTGATAGATTAAGTAATGTAATAAAGCCTCAATCAGTTATTCCTTTTAAATATGATAGAGATTTTGCTTTAGATAAAATAAAAAAATGGTGTCATGGAGGGTTATTTACTCCAAGTGACTTCTTAAATGCAAATAATATTCAAAAGCTTTCAGGAATTTATGTTCCTTTTTGGTTATATGATTTTAAAACTAATGCAGATGTAGAAGCAAATTGTACTAAGGTAAGAACCTATACAAGAGGAGATTATAGATATACAGAAACATCTCATTATATTGTAAGAAGAAATATAGATGCAGAATTTAATAAAATTCCACTAGATTCATCAATTAAGATGGATGATGAGCTTATGGGAATGCTTGAGCCTTTTGATTATAATGGGTTACAAAATTTTGAAATGGGCTATTTATCTGGATATATGGCAGAAAAATTTAATTATTCTTCTCAAGACCTTATAGAAAAAGCTAAAAAACAAGCTAAAGATGGGGCTTATAATATAGCAGTAGGAGAGATAAAAGGATATTCAACAGTAAATGTTAAACATAGAGCTGAAAGTGCTGATTCAACAAAAATTGAATACTCTTTATTGCCAGTATGGCTTTACAAATATACATATAAAGGGAAAGAATATGTATTTGCAATGAATGGACAAACTGGAAAGGTAGTAGGAAAACCACCAGTTAGTACTTCTAAGGCTGTTATTGTCTTCTTAACATTATTTATAGCAATATTATCAATTGTATATATTTTAGTATGCTTAATGGGAGGAGGACTATAATGAAAAAATTTAAAGTAACAATGACAATTGTTTACATACTGATAATTATTAGCTTTATAGGAATATTTTTTACTGGAAAAACATCAAATAAAGTTTTAAGAACCAAGGTTCAAAATAGAAATAATCAAGGCTTAATTGTAACAGATGAAAGGATATTTGATGAAGCAGATATTTTAACAGAAACAGAGGAATATTCTTTGCAAAAATATATGGACAAGGTTTCAAAAGAAAAACAGGTTGATATAGTAATAGTAACTACTAATGATGCAGAAGGAAAACAACCTAGAGAATATGCAGAGGATTTTTATAAAACTCATGATTTTGGTTATGAGGATTCTGATGGAACAGGACTTTTATATTTAATAAGCTTAGATAAGTCTGTTACAGGAAATAGAGAACTTTGGATGACAACTGCTAAAGAGGCAAAAGATTACTTTTCTCAAAGCAGAATAGATTCAGTGTTAGATAATATTTATAATACATTAACAGCTGATGAGGAATTAAATTATTATGGTTCTTGTAATGAATTTATTAAGGGAATAGAAAAGTATATGAATGTTTCAGAATCAGTACCAGTATTTTTAACAAAATGGTACTCAAAGCTAGGAATTGCTTTAGTAATTACTATGATAATATTTTTTATACTAATATTTAATTTTGGTGGCAAAAAAACAACTACTGCTGAAACTTATTTAGATGTTAATTCAATAAAAAGAAATATAAAAGAAGATACATATATGTATACTAGAACCACAAAGACAAAGATTGAAAAAAGTTCAAGCTCTTCAGGAAGTTCTAGTGGAGGAAGTTCTTCAGGAGGAGGCTATGGTGGTGGAGGAAGAAGCTTTTAGCCTTTATCGTATATTAATTAAGTAATTTTAGGAGGGAAAAATTTGTTATCAAAGTTTAGTGTAAAAAAACCATTTACAGTTGTTGTTGCAGTTATAATGATATTATTATTAGGTGGAATTTCGTTTACAAAAATGACAACAGATTTATTGCCAAGTTTAAATTTGCCATATGTAATAGTTATGACAACATATCCTGGGGCAAGTCCAGAAAAAGTTGAAACAGGAGTTACTAAGCCCTTAGAAAAAACTTTAGCAACTACTAGTGGAATAAAGAATATAAATAGTATTTCTAGTGAAAATTCAAGTGTTATTATATTAGAATTTGAACAAGCAACTAATATGGATAGTGTAATGATTGAATTAAGTGGAAAAATTGATTTAGTAAAGGTATATTTTGAAGATGAAGTTTCCTCTCCAACATTAATGAAATTAAATCCTAACATGATGCCAATAATGATTGCTAGTGTAGATGTTAATGATATGGATATTAAGGAAGTCTCAAAATATGTTCAAGATGAGATTGTTCCAGAGTTTGAACGTATAGATGGAGTAGCTTCAGTAGATGCCACAGGATTAGTTGAAGAAGAAGTTCATGTTAATATAAATCAACAAAAAATTGATGAATTAAATAACAAGGTATTAGCATCAGTAGATGCAAAATTAGCAGAAACAAAGTTAAAATTAGATGATGCAAAGGAAAAACTAGAAGCAGGAAAAAAAGAGCTAGAAGCCCAAAGCCAAAAGCAGACACAAAATATTGTAAATGCAGGAGTAGAGCTTACAAGTGGAAAAAATCAAATGCAAATAGCTTTAAGTAATTTTCCAAGTTTAATATCACAAATAAATGAGAAAAAAGAATCTTTAGTAAAGCAGAGAGATATAATACAAAAGGTAATTGATAAAAAAAATGAGCTTAATCTTCCTACTTTAGATAAAGAAAATGAAGTTTTAAACCAATTAAATATGGGAATAAAAGCTTGTGATGATAGTATTTCTCAAATGAAAGATAAGCAAAAAGACTTAGAAAATAAGTTAGCTCAAATTGCAGAAGGTGAGAAACAACTTGAAGCAGGAAAGCTTACATTAAGTCAAGAATTGACAAAGGCTTCAGTAAAATTAGAAGATAGTGAAGCAGAGTTAAACAAAGGAATTGAAGAGTTTGAAAAAGCAAGAGATGAGGCATATGCTAAGGCTAATATAAGTAGCATGATAACTTCAGATACAATAAGTGCTATTTTAATGGCTGATAACTTTTCAATGCCAGCAGGATATATTAAAGAAGGAGAAGAACAGTTTTTAGTTAAGGTAGGAGATAAATTTTCTGACCTTGAAGAGTTAAAAAATCTTGTTTTATTTAATGTTGATGCTGGAGGACTTGGAGAAATAAAATTGACTGATGTTGCAGAGGTTGAAATGGCTGATAACTCTAATGAAATCTATGCAAAGATAAATGGAAATGATGGAATAATATTATCTATGCAAAAGCAAAGCACAGCTTCAACATCAGAGGTTTCAGATAAGATAAATGAAGAAATGGAAAAGCTTATGAAAGAAAATTCTAATCTTCATATTAC
This sequence comes from Clostridium sp., assembly GCA_022785265.1. GTDB lineage: Bacteria > Bacillota > Clostridia > Clostridiales > Clostridiaceae > Clostridium. The sequence continues at coordinate 3,931 of JALFQD010000197.1, forward strand.
AGCATTAAATGACCAAGGAACTTATATTGATATAGTTATTAATTCTGTATTAAATAATCTTATATCAGGAGGAATTCTTGCTATAATAATACTATTTATCTTCTTAAAAAATATAAGACCAACAATAATAATAGCCTTTAGCATACCAATAAGCTTAATGTTTGCTTTAGTAGCTATGTATTTTAGTGGAGTAACAATGAATGTAATTTCATTAGCAGGTTTGGCACTTGGAGTTGGAATGCTTGTAGATAATAGTATTGTTGTAATAGAAAATATATATAGGCTAAGAAATGAAGGAATGAGTGCTGCAAAAGCTGCTGTTGAGGGGGCAAAACAGGTTTCAGGTGCAATATTTGCATCAACTTTAACAACTATATGTGTTTTCTTGCCAATAGTTTTTGCACAAGGTATTTCTCGTCAATTATTTACTGATATGGGACTTACTATAGCATATTCTTTACTAGCAAGTTTAATTGTTGCTTTAACATTAGTTCCAACGATGGGAGCAACCCTATTAAAGAAGAATGAAGAAAAAGAGCATAAACTTTTTGATAAATTTGTAAATGTATATGGAAATATATTGAATAAAGCTCTTAAGTATAAATTTGTAGTTTTAGTAATAGCAATTGGATTATTAGCCTTTTCAGCATTTAAAGCTGTAAATATGGGAACAGCCTTTATTCCAAGTATGGATAGCCCTCAAATGAGTATAACCTTAGAAATGGACAAAGATACCAAAGACAATGAATTAAGAGAAATGAGTAATAAAGTAATAGATAAAATAACAGAAATAGATGATGTTGAAACAATAGGTGCACTTCAATCTAGTGGCTCAATGAGTATGCTTACTGGTGGTGGAAATAGTAATTCTATATCAATGTATGTACTTTTAAAAGAAGATAAAAAGCATAGTAATGAAGAAATTAAAAAGATGATAGAAGAAAAAACAAAAGACTTAAATTGTGAACTTTCAATAAGTGCTTCAACTATGGATATGTCAGCTTTAGGAGGTTCAGGAATAAAAATTAACATAAAAGGTTCTGATTTAGATGAACTACAAAAAATATCTAAAGATGTTACAAATATTTTAGAAAAAACTGAAGGTACAATAGATGTATCTAATGGTCTTGAAGAAAATACAACAGAAACTCGTATTATAGTAAATAAAAATAAACTTGGAAACTATGGACTTACAGTTGCACAGGTTTATCAAGCAGTAACAACAGCTATAAAAAATGAAAACACATCAACTACATTAAATATTGGAGTAAATGATTATCCTGTTGTTGTAATAAAGGATAAAGAAAATTCTATAACAAAAGATAATTTAAAAAATTATAAGGTTAAAGGAACAAAAAACGGAGAAGAAGTAGAAGTAGCTTTAAGTGAAATAGCAGATATATCTGAAGAAGAAAGCTTAAACTCAATAACTCATATGGCTCAAATTAGAACAATTTCTGTTTCAGCAGGAATTGATGATGACCATAATATAGGGCTTGTAAGTCGTGAGGTAGAGAAAGAATTAGATAAATATAATACTCCAGAAGGCTATAATATAGAAATTGCTGGAGAAAATGAAACAATAAATGAAACAATGAGTGATTTAATACTTATGATTGCCTTAGCAATTGTATTTATATACTTAATCATGGTAGCACAATTCCAATCACTACTTTCACCTTTTATAGTATTATTTACAATTCCTCTTGCTTTTACAGGTGGATTATTAGCATT
>JALFQD010000346.1 GCA_022785265.1 Clostridium sp.
AAAATTTTTATCACGTACTAAGCTAAATTCATCTATATTTATTAACTTAGAAAGTTCTAAATTTAGTTCTTCATCACTAAGAGCACTACGACCTATATAAATACCAGAAAAATTTGCTAAGCATTCTAGTTCAAAGGGAACATCTTCACTATATTCATCATCCCAATATATATTTCCTTTCCCTGTCCATCTAAGTTTGAAATTATTATCTTGTCTTTCTAATATTTTAATTTTTCCACTAGTTATATCTTCATGCTCAAATACATAAAGACAACCAGCTTCTTCATCATTTTCATTATATTTAGAATCCCATGTTGATGTAAGACCTTCAAGCTCTTTCCAAGAATTAATTTTAACTTTGAAACCATCCTCATGATATAATCTTGGACTCCACCAAGCATTATCAATCCATTGTTCCTCCATCTCAATATCTAAGCAAAGTAGCAGTTTGTTTTTACCTGTTTCATCTTTGGAAAATGATAGACTCATTATCGCTTCAGAAACTTCAAATTCCTTATTTTTAAGTTTAAACTTGCACATTATTTAAGTCTCCTTTTTTTAATTTCTAAATATATTATAAAATATAATTTAATCCTTTTCTATAAGTGATTTAGAGATTATTTAGAGATTGATTTGATATTATAATATTGCAATTTATTTTAAGGGAGATGGTATTATGAAAAGATTTAAAGCATCATTAATAATTATACTAACTTTTTTATTTTCAATAACTCTTTTTAATGGGTGCAATAATACTAATAAAAAAACTGAGGATAAAAAGGGAAGTTATATTGAAGAGGATTATTCAATGCCAGAAGATATATTTAATGTAACTGATATGAAGAAATTAGATAATGGAAAAATAGGCTTATTAGGTATGACTGGTTATAAAGAGGATAGCTTTGAAATAATTAAGTTAAAATATTATGAATCTAAAGATGAGGGAAAAACTTGGAGTGAAGTAGATGTAAATTTTCCTAAAAAAAATGGAGAAAAGTTTATTTCATATGATAATGGAATAATAACTAAAGATGGAAGTTTTATATTGAATTATTATGAATATACTTCTAAAGAAATTGAAGAAGAAAATAATAAAATAAAACAAAATAGTACAAGTGAAGAAGATAATAATGGTTATGATATTAGTAAGTGGGTTATATTAGATAAAGCTGGAAATAAAAAAGATATAGATAATTCAGAGGAAATAGGAGCATGTAAGGATATAAAATTAGATGATAATGAAAGTATATATTTTCTTTCATATAGAACTAATAAAATAACAAAGGTTAATTTAAAATCAGGAAAGGTTGAAAATATATTATCATTAGACAAAGAAATTGATAAATTTGTTGTATTAAAGGATTCATTAATAATTAGTAATGGAGAAGAAGTTGATAAATATAATGTTGAAACTTTAGAAAAAGAGGAAAAAATAGAAGTCTTAAGTAATAATAGTATTAACTTAAGTTATTTTAATAGTGAAGATAATGAAACCATGTATTTAGTAGGTAGTAAAGGAGTGTTTAGTTATAAGTTTGGAAATGAAATTTTAGAATGTTTAATTAATGGTTCTAAATCATCTTTAGGAGATTCAGATTATAATTTGATGAAATTTTTAGCTATTAAAAATAATGAGTTTTTAGCAGTATTTTCAAATAGTGAATTTAATAAATTTTATTTAAAGCATTATTATTTTTCAAATGATGTGCAAGCTTCAAAGAAGAATAAAATAACTATATATTCACTTTCTAAAAATTCTAATTTAGAACAAGCAGCAAAAAAATATCAAGATAAACATCCTAATATTGAGGTTGAATATGAGACACCAATGGATAGTGAATTGCCAGAGAATATTACAAAGGATGATTTAATAAAAACTCTTAATACCGAGATAATGGCAGGAAAGGGACCAGATATAATTGATTTTTCAGATATTCCTTTAGAAAGTTATATGAGCAAGGGACTATTAGAAGATATATCAAGTGTTATAGATGATAGTAATAAAGATGATTTATTTATGAACATAATTGATGATTCCAGTAAAAATTTACACATAATTCCAACAAGCTTTAATTTACCTATAATTTTAAATAGTACAAGTAAAGATATTCAATCCTTATCAGATTTATCAAATAATATTAAGTCAATAAAAGAAGAGAATTTTCAAGATATAATAGCTCCAATAAAAGCAGATGAAGTTATTTATTATTTTGCAAGAAGTTCTTCAGAAAGTTTATTAAATGATGATAAGTCACTAAATGAAAAGGCACTTAAAGAGTTCTTAACTAATTTAAAAACTATTTATGATGAATCAAAGAATGTACATAGTGAGTTATCTCTTGAAAATCATAAAGAATATGAAAAAATATTTAAAGAAAGTGGTAAAGAAGGATATCTTGGAAAATGGCTTTACTATTCTTCTGTTTATTTGACAGGTTGTGAGGAAGCTTTTTTAGAAAAATCACCTGCTATTAATATTTCATATATGGGAGATGCACATGATTTTAGAGTTATGTATTCTAATAAAAATGATTATACTAAATTTTCAGCATGGAAAGGTATGGGAGATAATAAAGCAGAGGCAAGAAGTTTAATTGGATTATCATCAAAAAGTAAAAATAAAGAAATAGCAAAGGATTTTATTAAAGAACTTCTTACAGAGGAATATCAAGAAAAAGATTTAACTGGAATACCAATAAATAAAAATGTATTAAAAAATAAACT
>JALFQD010000347.1 GCA_022785265.1 Clostridium sp.
GGAATTCATGTCAGATATTTATGAAAGAGTAGGTGAACTTGGTGTTCAGTTTATAGTTCTTCATGAATTGATGCACAATTATTACACAAACGTTAAACATGCAGCGCCTATCAAAACACCTGGTGATAATGTTCTTTCTGATAAGAAAATCAATAAAGACATTGCTTTCAGATGGAGTGAATTCAAAGATATAATTCCTTAGGTTGGAGCAGTAATATAAAATATTAGTCTCGTCTGGGACTAATATTTTATTATATGAGAAAAAATGTGTATCTTTGCTTTGAATAATAAACAGACAGTTATGACAGTAGATACAGTAAATATTAAAATTCTTAATGCGGAAGTAAAAGCGATGTTTGAAGAAGACATGAAAGAAGTTGACACTACTTCTTTTAATGAACTTGCACTTGTTCGTCATTGTCTTCTAACTGGTGAAGAGGATTATATAAGATGTGCAAAATTTCGAATCGCACGCAAATATCCAGAATTCTCATTTGATGAATACAAAGAAAAATATCCAAAGGGATATGAATGTTTTATTCATCGTGTTAAAATCGAAATTATTAAGTGGTATGCTTTTTTCATGAACAATTCTGAACATAAAGATTTATTTGAATAATATGAGAAGAACACCTGCAAAAGAAATAACATTTGACGGTCAGACATTTTATTATTTAAGAAATAAAGCAAATGTATTGTTATACACTGGCCGTTCTCAGAAAAACGATTACGATGAAGTTTTATTAGTAGTTCAACATGATCCTGATAAAAACACTTATTATATTTTATTCATGATAAAGCATGTAGTAAAATGGAGTGGATGGTCAGATGTTGATGACGAGGAGTTTTTTGACACAATTCCACTTGACGGAATTAACCGAATGGCTAAACCAGAAGTGTCTTGATATTGTTGTTAAAAAATGTTAAATTTTTTTCAAAAATAGTAGACTTTTTTAAAGAACTTGAGTATAATAAATATGTTAGTATTTAAGGTTGTGATAGATCTATATATAAATATATGAAAAAATTTATTTTTTAATTTTCTTTTGATTCTTTTCTTTTTGAAGGTAGATCCTTTCAGAAAATAAATATAAATATTCTTTTTAATTAAATAATTATTTTTATGACAATAGTACGGTTGGGATTAGGGCAGACAAGTTCTGGAAAAATATTAGATAAAGAAACACATTGGTATGTTTTAGAAAATGATAAGAATGATATATTAAAAGATGTTAATATTTCATTAAATAAACCTATTTTTATTAGTAGAAATAAAACAAAATATGAAGAGATAACATATAACGAATTAGTTTATTTAATAAATAAAGTTTAATTTTTAATTTATAATGTAAAATGAAACATATTTTTTGGACATTTATTATAGGAATTATTGTAGGTGTTGCTATTCAGTATTTTTGGATTAATCCAAGATATGTAACAGATAATAAGCCTATTCATGATACTATTAATATTAGTAATGATTCTATTCATGTAAAAGATAGTTTAGTTACAGTTGAAAAGATACCTAATATGTTTATTAAGAGTCTTGATTCTATTTCTATTGATACTATAAATACAGTTGTTAATGGTAAAGTAACTGAATCAAAAATTAAGGTTACAATTAAATAATGAAATAGTTTGAAGAAAAAGTATTTGATATAAAGCGTATGGAATTAATTGTTGAACCTTGTTATGCATTACCTTGTGAATTAGAAACATTCACTATTAATGGTAAGTCTGCTTATAGTTCGGATTTTGGTGATACTTTTGATCATAATAAAAGATTAAAAAAACATTATGGTTGTAGTGATATGCGGTTTGAGCCACAGTCACCAATAAAAGAAGTACTTGCTAAATACAATATTACAGAAGAAGAATATAATAAAATTTGTGATGAGTTAGAAGATAAACTATGTGTAGGTCGTTGCGAATGGTGTGTATAATAGTACGTTGAAGTGGAAAACTGAAAGAAATAAATTATTATCTGAATTATCATTTTGTTAAGAACATAAATTTAATCTTGACGCAGAACTTATTAGACATAATGTTGAATTATTAAGAAGTTTTATTTTTGATTTAGAATATTGTTTAAAATAATTTTTTTAAATTTTTTCTATAAAATATATACAATTATTCTATTATCATATTGATAATCTAAATTATTAAGTTTTTAATTAAATTAGATATTTAACTTAATAACATATATTAATATGTGAAGTTAACCTGAGAAAACTATATATCAAATATATAGAAAGATAATTATCTAAATCTTATCTTTTTTATAAATATAAATCAAACTAAATTTAATATACATAAGTTGTAACTTAAATTCTTCCAACGACTTAAAGATACAAACGATTAAACATACTTAGATTTAGTCATATTATATTCTTTTATTATTTATCTAAATAATTTATAAAATTAAGAATTTTATAAAAAATATATAAATTGTAAAATATTATAATTTATGTATTATATTTTATTAATTAAAAGAAGATAAAGACACATATAGTTAATAAAATAATTACAAAAAATAAAATATTTTTTAATTAAAATATAGACTTTTTAAATTATAGATTATATAATAAATAACAATTTTAATTTGAAGATTATTTCATTTTAAATGAGTTCTTTGAAATATGAATCCATGGTTTCGGTGGACTTAAGGATAAAGCAGTGATGTGATAAAAATCAACAGTAGACAAGTTGGTTGATGTTTATGAATAATGAGCATTCTACAGAAAACCAAACATAAATAACCTATTTGAATGGGAAATCAAGGGAAAACTTTCTGAGATGAAG
>JALFQD010000303.1 GCA_022785265.1 Clostridium sp.
TTTGTTTCCATAGATTCCATCTTTGTTTCCATAGATTCCATCTTTGTTTCCATAGATTCCATCTTTGTTTCCATGGAGTTCATCTTTGTTTCCATAGAATCAAGTTTACTAAGTATTTGTTTTAAAAGTTCTTGTTCCATAGGTTCACCGCCTCTTCTTAGATTAACAAAATTATATCATAAGAAAAATATTAAAGTAAACAAGAATAATATGCCAATTATTTTCTAAATAGTTTTTTTGCATTTTTACGTGTTAAAACTGCTGCATTTAGGGCTACCATAGCTAGTAAGGCTGTAAATGCCATTGCTAACATATCTCCAGTTTGTACTATATGAGGTTCTCCTGGATATTCTCCTTTTCCATTGTTTGTATTGGAATTAGTATTGTTTCCATTATTACTATTATTATTGTTGTTGTCACTTGATGTTGTAGAATCTGGTGTTGCTGTACTTGTTTCTTTATTGTCTGGTGTTGTTGTGTCTGGCTTTGCTGTACTTGTCTCTTTATTGTCTGGTGTTGTTGTGTCTGGTTTTGCTGTATTTGTTTCGTTATTATCTGGTGTTGTTGTATCTGGCTTTGCTGTATTTGTTTCGTTATTATCTGGCTTTGTTGTATTTGTTTCGTTATCGCTCCAACTTCCTTCATAGTCAGGCTTTACAATTATTCCTTCATTAGCTATTAATGGCTTTACTACTTTATATATAGCATAATGTCCTGCTTGATTTGGATATGGGTCTAAATAATATTTGCTTAAATCTACATTAGTTAGTCCTCCAACTTTAAAAGCATTATATATATCTGCTATAATATAATTTTTTTCTCCAAAGTGAGTAGCATTATTTGTTATAACTTCATTTATTTCTTGAATATATTCATCAATTAAATCACCTAAATCTATATTTCCAATAGTAACATTATTATATGGATTATAGATATTTGTTATTATTACTGTTCCACCATTTGACCTTTCTCTTATTTCTTGTGCTATTTCACTTAAATTATCTGCAAATTTATTAACACTTTCTTCAAAAGCCACATCTTTAAAATAATCACCTAAACCTATTTTTATATTGTTTGCATGAGTTTTTAATTGACTTTCTGATGCTGAAGAAAGCTTTGATTGAATTGCTCCAATTATATCTTCTGTATGTCTTACATCAACTCCAACAGCCTCTGCTATAACATTTATAATTGGAACCATTATATCATTATATCCAACAGAAACAGTTGATAAAGTAGCATTTTTTAAATTAAAATCTTGACTTCCAGATTTAATTAATTCTAAAAGGTCAGAGCTTGTCATACTTTCAGCTGCCAATTTAAAAGGAACTGTATCCACAGTATAACCAACCTTTTCAACATAAGACATAACATTATCTCCTGTATTTACATATCCAGTTACCATTCCATCACCAGCTGCAAAATACAAATCAGTTTTTATAGAAGCCCCTGCAAACATTGGTATAGCAAGAATTATAGTCATTGTTAAAAGAACTGCAAGACTTCGTTTAAAATCAAATTTCTTCATATAAATAACCCCCTATTTTAAAACAAAATTATACATATATCTTACTTAAACTTAATAATAACACTTTTTTGAATAAATTTCCACCCCAAGTTTCAGAATTTTTCCTACAAAAAAGAACCTAATATAAATATACCAAGTCCTTATTTTATTTACTCTGCTGATTTTTCAATTATATCAAAAAAATCACACATATTTGAGTTTTTTACTGTTTCAAAATCAGAATTTAAAATTATTTTCTTATTTTTTATTTTAATATCTCCTTTTTTTCTTATAATGGGGTTAAAATCATTATTTACAAAACTTTCTTTTTTCCTAAGTTTAGATAATGCTATCTCTCTATTTCTACCATTTGAATTTAAAAAATTAAATATATTATTATCTGCTTTAAAATTATCAATATTTTTATATTTAAAATTATTGATAATAAATTGATCAGTATTTCCATTGTTATACTCTTTTGAATGTAAACAAGCAAAATACTCAAAATCTTTAAATGAGCCTATTAAAAAATATGAAACTGGACATCTTTTATTTTGAGAATTGCAATAATCAATAAGTTCTTTAAAATTCTTTCTATCTGATGAAACATTATCTAAATCCACTATTACAAAAATAACTGTACATCCTTGATAACCCTTTTTCTTAATTTGCAATAAAAAATTTGAATATCCTCCTCCTCTCATATCTATAGCTTCAATTTTAAAGTCTAAATCAAGTTGTTTTCCTAACTCTAAAAAATAATTATATTCGGTTTTGCCCTCTACATACATTCTAACTTTAGGCTTAATTTTTCTATTTTTATTCATTAGGAACACCTCCTAATAATCCTCTTAGATACAAATCATAAACATCATATTTTTCATATCTATATTCTGGAAATGCAGAGAGTGGATACATTTCTGATGATAAATCTTCTAAATTTTTATTAACAAAATATATTTGTTCTTTCATAAAATCGATAGTGTTTATATGAAGAACATTATGTGTAGTAAAAATAAATTGTCCTTTTTTAGCCATGACTTTAACATAGTTTAATACTTTATTAGATAATATAGAATTTAATACTTTATCTAGCTCATCTGCAAATAATATTGCATCTCTATATATGACTTTCCAAATTTCAATTGACCAAGCAAAAAAATCTATTACTCCTGATGAATCATTTTTTATTTTAATTTTAAATATTTTCCCATCTCTCATTTTCCTAACTATAATACTATCCTCAAAAGGCTCTTTATCGTCAACTATTACATCAACTATTGATGGATCAACTAATGAAAATATTTCAATAAATTCTTTTTGCTTTAATATTTCTAAATCATCATTATTTTTTTCATACTGTTTATAAATATTTAGAGAATATTGATTTGGTAATTTTACTATAACTTTATTTTTTATCCATAATACAAAATCTTGTATTACCTTAATGTCTAAACTACTTAATTTATTTAACAATAAACCTTTAGAACTTTCAATTTTATCATTATCTTTTTTCTTTAGGATTGAAATTATTTCTTCTGGAATATATTTTGAAGAAAGCTTTAAACTCATTGCAATTTTGTCCTCAGTAATATTTTTCAATTTTGATATAAAAATAATATCTTCATTTCCAGAATTATAACTTAAATTTCTTATTTTAAGGCTTTCTAAATTAATAATACTATTTTTAAATTCAAGAGTATATTTATATATTTTATTATTTATTATTGCTTCTATTTCAAATGATTGTGGTATACTATCATCATTTTGATAACATAAATCTTTTAAACTTACACCATGTCCTTCTTCAATTAAATACTTTAAATAATCAAGGCTCCTCATAAAACTAGTTTTTCCACCTGCATTTTCACCTGCTACAACACATACCTTAGATACCTTTTTATTTCCTAAATTTATTACATTATCACTAAACCTTGGCATTACCTTTCCTGGTTTCATTGAAAACTCAAATTCATCCCTAAATGAGCAAAAATTCTTTACCTTCAAACTCAACAACATATTCTTTCCCTCCTCAATAAATATATTAATATATTTTACTAAAAAATAAACATATTATCTATATATTTTTAATGTTTTTATTAATATATTGAAATTATATTTATATTATAACCATATTTTTTGTTTATAGTATAAATATCATAAAAAAGGAGAGCGTACAAAAAGCTATTGATGAAGTCTTTTGATTATTTTATAAGCTACAACACTTTCCATTATCATTGGAGAGTTATATGCAAAGAATATTATTCCATCTATTGGTGATATTATTTTTGATATAACTACTGCTACTTAAAATGTAATCAAATATAAACATTTTAAGAATTTTACTGTTTCAACGTATCTGCTTTGGCAATGAATAACTTCAAAGCTACTTACATTTGGTATGATACTTCACAGTCGTAAATTCCCGACTAGCCATCGGTACATATTTATTTAATTTTCCAGCATTATCCCATCTTTGCAATGTTAATACTGATACATTTAAAAGTTCTGCAAATTATTTAGGTTTATAATTTTTTCTCAAATATAATCAAATATTATATAATATTTGATTATATTTGAGTATGTTTTTGATAACTATATAAATCCTCCTTCACTTCTTGGATAAATCTCCTCTATTTCATCTGAGTCTATATGTGATATATATATTGTTAAAATTCCTTCTTTGTTTATGTATATTACAAAGCTCTTATTTGGGTCAAGCTTTGTATATTTAGAATAGTAATTTGTTTTTTGTTCTAACTTATTTTTTATTTTATAAATATATTTTATGTCTATTTT
>JALFQD010000353.1 GCA_022785265.1 Clostridium sp.
ATTGTTAATGTCAATAAAAGCTTTACATTCTTAATATTTATTATTTTATACTTTGTATAATAAACAATAATAATGTAAATTCATAGGGGGAGAACAAATTTAAGCTTATATGTTATAATAAAATATATTCTTAATGCTTAATATATAGAATTGACTTTGATAAAAAAGGGTATAATTTTAAGGGAGGTGAAATGATGTTAAAAAAAATATTAAAAAGTATATTTGCAATAATAGGTATTACAATGGGATATATAATTGGAGTGGCAATATTAAAGCTTCCTGAAGTTAAAAATATAAAACAACTATCATCTAGTGTGGTTTCAGTAGCAGTAATTATTTTCTTTTGTTTATTATTTGGTATAATATTTTATATTATTTCTCCTAAATTATATAAAGGAATTATAAAAACCATTGATTACACAGAAAAAAATATACAAAAGTTAACAATAAGTGAAATAATATATGGGGCTATAGGAGCGTTAGTATCATTAGCTATAATTGGATTAGCAACAAAGCCATTAATAAGTTTTAACAAGTATTTAGGTCCTTTAGTGGTAGTCTTTATAAATATAATTGCTGCATACATGGGAATGAATATAATGATAAAAAGACGAGATGATATAAATAACTTATTAATAAATATTAGAAAGAATACTAATATAAAAGAAAAAAAGTCAAAAAACAATAATAAAGCTTGTCCAAAAATTCTTGATACATCAGTAATAATAGATGGAAGGATTTTAGATATCTGTGAAACAGGATTTATTGAAGGAACTCTTATAATTCCTAATTTTGTTTTAGATGAGTTAAGACATATATCTGATTCTTCAGATAGTTTAAAAAGAATTAGAGGAAGAAGAGGACTAGATATTTTAAATAAAATTCAAAAGGAACTACCAGTTGAAACACAAATATGGGAAGGAGATTTTCCAGATATAGCAGAGGTTGATAGTAAATTATTAAAACTTACTCAAACTCTAAATGGAAAAGTAATAACAAATGATTATAATTTAAATAAGGTTGCAGAGGTTCAGGGAGTACCAGTATTAAATATTAATGAACTTTCAAATGCTATTAAGCCTGTGGTAGTATCAGGGGAAGAAATGGAAGTTGAAGTTGTAAAGGATGGAAAAGAAGCTAGTCAAGGAGTAGGCTACTTAGATGATGGAACTATGATTGTTATTGAAGATGGAAAAAAGTATGTTGGAAATATAATAACAGTAGTTGTTACTTCTGTTCTTCAAACAGCAGCTGGAAGAATGATATTTGCAAAAACTAAAGAGGCTTAAAGGAGGAAAGGTATGGTTTCTGCAATAATATTAGCAGGTGGAAAAGGTAAAAGAATGGGTAAAGATATAAGCAAGCAATTTATACTTGTTAAAGATAAGCCTATAATTTACTATACTATTAAAAAATTTACTGAATGCAAACTTATAGACGAAATAATTTTGGTTTTGCCTAAAGATGAAATAGAATATTGTAAAAAAGAAGTTTTAGAAAAATATTCATTAAAAATTGATAAAATAGTTGAGGGTGGAAAAGAACGTCAAGACTCAGTTTACAATGGATTAAAATCTGTTGAAAATTCAGATATAGTATTAATTCATGATGGTGCAAGACCATTTGTATCAGAAAAAATAATATCAGAAGGTATAAAAAATGCTATTAAATATGGGGCAGCAGCTCCAGGAGTAACTCCAAAGGACACAATAAAAGTTAAGGATGAAAAATCTTTTTCTAAAGAAACTCCTAAAAGAGAAAGTCTTGTAGCAATTCAAACACCTCAAGTATTTAAAAAAGATATTATAATTAAGTGTCATGAACAAATTAAAAAAGATAATATAACTGTAACTGATGATACAATGGTGGTAGAAAAATACGGTTATAAAGTTTATCTTTATGAAGGAGATTATACTAATATAAAAATTACTACTCCAGAAGATTTAATACTTTGTGAATACTTAGTTTAAGAGTATTATCTATATTGACATGATTTTATTAAAAAGATATAATAAAAATTACAAAAAACTAAGAAAAAAGCAAGGACGAAGAATAGTAAAAATCGCTTTTCAGAGAGGAAATTCAAGGCTGTAAAATTTCCAATAGATTTTGAACCAGCTTCTGAGCAATAGGCAAAAACTATCGGTTTAACACCGTTATCATTAATAGAGAACAAATTTAGGTGGTACCGCGACTAAAATTCGCCCTATTTTATAGGGTGAATTTTTTTATTCTATCAGGAAATTATATATTTTGAAAACTGTGGATAACTTGCTAGGTTAATAATAAAGCTTAATAAAAGAAACAAGTTTAAGAATTTCCTTTCCTTTAGTTAGAGCATAGTGAATATATTATTTTGTCCTGACTTGGAGCTTGTCGACGGAAGAGCAAAATAATATATTCACTATGCTTTTTTTAT
>JALFQD010000371.1 GCA_022785265.1 Clostridium sp.
TAATTATAAACATATATATTTTCTAGAAATGAATGATAATTTAGGCTTTGCAAAGGGAAATAATGCTGGTTTTTTATTTGCAAAAAATAATCTTCATTCTGATTTTATATGTTTATTAAATAATGATACCTTAATTTATCAAAAAGATTTTATTGATATATGTATAAACGATTATAAACAGCATAATTACTTTGTGCTTGGTCCAAGCATAACTTGTACTGTTGATAATTCTGAGCAAAACCCTCATGGGTTAGCTACACCTACAAAATCTAGTACAATTAAACTTATATTAAAAAATAGTTTTCTTCTTTTATTAACATATATTCCTTCTCTTTATGAAAAGCTAAAATCTAATGAAAATAATAAAATTAATAATAAAACAATTAATAAAAATATAGCTTTTTCTGAGAATGTAAATTTAAATGGTTCTTGTTTAATTTTTTCTCCTTTGTATATTAAAAAGAAGGATGGATTATTTTCAAAAACTTTTATGTATTGTGAAGAGGAAATATTATTTTATCAATGTATAAAAGAAAATATGAAAACCATATTTGACCCTAAAATAAAAATTTTTCACAAAGATGGATGTTCAACGAACTTAGTACTTAATAATGATGCTTTTAAAAAAAGAAGATTTTATTATAAAAATACCATTTATTCTTCTATTCAACTTCTTAAACTTATGTTTTAAGATTTTTACTAAATATAAATTTTGTTACATATTAGCATTATAAATTGTATTTTTAATCTATTTTTTAAATTTTTTCTTCCAATATCTATAAAGTAAATATCCAAAAGGCAGTTCAAAAGTCAGTAAAGATTTTTCTACTGCCCCTTTATAGATTTCTTTAAGACTTTTTTTGGCAAAAAATGAATAGGCAGAATAAAGTAAATTATTTTTTATTCTTAGCTTTAGGCACATATCCTTTTGCATAAGAACTTGTGCTCCTTTTATTCCTCCTAATGGATTTTCTATTCTAAGTTTTCTTCCTGCCATTGTAAGACCATCTTCAAGATATTCTGCTATGTAAAGAACCTTATTTATATATACTAAATTATACTTTCTTGATACCTCTATCCATAAAACATGTTCTCCTACATATTTTTCATTTTCATATTTAGGAAATTTATTATTTCTAAATATTTCTGTCCTTAAGATTTTTAATTTTTCTCCCCATACTCCACCTTTATTGTACTCTTTTACATGATTAGATATAAATTCATCTTTTTCAAATTTTCTTCCCATAAGATTACCATTTTCCCATGCTTTAAGATATACAAGTCCTGCTATACTTTTATTTTCTCTATATTTTTCCCAATCTTTCTTAACTTGTTCTATGGAGTCTTTTGGAATATAATCATCAGAATCTACTATAAAAAATAACTCTCCCTCTGCCATATCACATCCAACATTTATTGCAATGTGCTTTCCTTCATTTTCTTTTTTTAAATATTTTATAGGAATAATGTCTTCTTTTATAAAACCTTCAACTACTTCTTTTGTATTATCCTTTGAGCCATCATCTACTATAACCCATTCAAAATCTTTATCGCTTTGTTCCTTTAAACTTTCATATAATCTTTTTAAAAGTCTAGCTCTATTATAAGTTGGAGTAAAAATTGTTACTAAATATTTATAACTCACTATAAATTTCCTCCATTAGATTATTTACCTTTTTTCTATCAAAATCTTTTATTTTTTCTAAATTAAATTCTCCCATTTCTTTTCTTAAAGAGTTATTACTTATAAGTTCATGTATCTTTATTAAAAATTCATAAGAATTATTATATTCTAAAAGATATCCTCCTTTTTTTTCTTCTATTAGGTCGCTATTTCCTCTAATATTAGAACAAACTACAGGAAGTCCTGAAGCCATAGCTTCCATTAATGCCACTGGCAAGCCTTCTTGCTTAGAGGGAAAACAAAATATATCTGATGCTTTAAGAATTTCTTTAATATCTTGTCTATATCCTAAAAACTTTACTTTATTTTGAATTTTTAATTTTTTTGAAAGATTAACTAGCTCTTCTTTTTTTTCGCCTTGTCCACATATTATATAAATATAATCATCTTCAATTTTTTCTAAAGCTTCTAAAATAACTTTATGATTTTTTCTATCACTAAGCTCTCCTACTGAAACTAAAACAACCTCATCCTTTATTCCAAATTTATTAAGAATTTCTCTATCTCTTTTTATATTTTTTATTTTTTCTGTATCTATTCCTATTCCAGGAATATATTTTACTTTCTTTGTTTTAAATTTTTGTGCTCTTTTATAATCTTCTTTGTTTATTGTAATAAGACAATCTGTATATCTTGCACAAAGTTTTTCTATTGGATAGAATATAAGCCAATTTTTTATTGGTGCTCCTTTAAAAAAGTGAAAACCATGAGCTGTATATATAAGTTTTGCTCCTTTTTTTCTAAATTCTTTAAAAGCAAGTCTTGCAAGTACTCCTCCTATTGGAGAATGACAATGAAGTATATCATATTTGTTTTCTTTACATATTTCTTTGATTTCTTTATATGAAGAAATCATTTCCTTTATAGCTGTTATTTTTCTTGGAATTGGAACATTATATACTTTTATCCCCATATCTTCTAATTCTTTTTTAAATTCTTTTGTTCTCTCATCTGATGTAGTATTCCCAAAAGAAAAATTTGCAAGTACATGAACCTCATATCTTAAATTTTTAAGTATTTTTATATTTTCCATATTAAACTGGTCTATCATAGATGCTACTGAACTTAGCATTAATGCTTTTTTCATTTATTTCTCCTTAAATTATACATAAAGTATATTCTTAAGCTAACAAAATATTAGTTACCTATTATATTATATATTAAATCTACCTTTTTGTTTATTTCATCACTTGGATAAATATTATCTGACATAAGCTTTATGGAATTTTCTTCTATAAACAAGTTTTTTAAAGTGAATTTGTTTATTTCATATAAGATTTTCATTAAAAACTTAGGAATAATTATAACTCTTCTTTTTTTTCTTTGAGCTAAAAGCTCTTTATAGGTATATGGGATTTTATCACTTATGTTATATGTGTTTTTTCCATCTTCATTTTTTATTAAATAATCTAC
>JALFQD010000390.1 GCA_022785265.1 Clostridium sp.
ATTAGTATATATGGATATTATAAATACTGCTAAAGATTATGTTCATATAATGACTCCATATTTAATTTTAGATAATGAAATGATGACAAGCTTAAAATATGCTGCAAAATCAGGAGTTGATGTTAAGCTTATTCTTCCACATATTCCAGATAAGTGGTATGCTTATCTCCTTGCAAGAACATATTATAAAGAACTTATAGAAGCAGGAGTAAGCATTTATGAATACACACCAGGATTTGTTCATGCTAAGGCTTTTGTGTCAGATGATAAAAAAGCTGTTGTAGGAACTATAAATCTAGATTATAGAAGTCTTTATTTGCATTTTGAATGTGCTGTTTTTACTTATAAAACAACTCTTGCATACGATGTTGAAAAAGACTTTCAAGAAACATTGAAAAAATGTGAAAAAATAACCATAGAAAATTGTAAAAAATTTAGTATATTTAAAAGAATTATAGGACAGATATTAAGATTATTTGCTCCCCTTATGTAAACTAACTAAAGGAAAGAAAATTCATAAACTTGTTTTTTTTTACTAAACTTTATTATTAAGCTTAGAAGTTATTCACAATTTAGCAATAATATAATTTCTTTATAATATAAAAAATAAATAAATTTAAAATTATGGTTACAATTTGATTTATTATGGAATATAATTTAAATTAAGAAGTACATTAAGGGGGAGCAATGATGATTAAATTCCATTTTAACAATATTGTAAATAACTTATTTTTTGGCTTTTTTTGGATTTTACTTATGTTTGTTTTAAAGAAAACTATATTTAAAAAGTTTTCTGAAAAGTTTAACTATTATATATGGCTTCCTTTAATGGTAGTGATGATTATACCTTTAGAAATAACAGTAACAAGAAAAATACCCATAATTTTACAAAATAAAGTTAATATAACAAAAATTTTAAATTCAGAAATTATAAAAAGTAATGTTTATGAAAAGAATATACTAGATTATATAGCTATAATTTATATTTCAATAATAGTTTTAATTATCACTTTTGAGCTTGCAAATTATTTTATTTTAAGAAGAAAAGTAATTAAAGAATCAATTATCATTAATGATGAAATGGTAAATGGTATTTATAATAAGGTAAAAAAAGAGTTAAAAGTAAGAAGTAACTCACCTTTAATGGCAAATAAAAAATTATCTACGCCTATGAATATAGGGATGTTTTCACAAAATATAATACTTTCTAGCACAAAGTATACTTCTAAAGAATTAGAACTTATATTAAAGCATGAACTTATTCACCAAAAAAGATATGATTTTCTTTATAAATTGTTAATGAGTATAGCTTGTGCTGTTAACTGGATTAATCCTTTAGTGTACCTTATGGTTAAAGATATAAAATATTATTGTGAAAGCTCTTGTGATGAAGAAGTTATAAATAAATCAAGCAAAGATGAAATTAAAACATATGGCTTAGTTATAGCAAAAACAGCTAGAAATAATGCTTATGGAATTAATAGAAACCTCTCTTTTTCACTAAATGAAAAGGACTTAACAGTAAGAAGAGTTAAAACTATGTTTGATGAAAAAAAGAAATTTAAAGGAAATATAGCCCTTTTTATAGCTTCACTTTTTATAATTTTAAGCTTTGGAATATTTGTTTTAAATATAGAATATGTTGTTGTACAAGCTTCTGAAAATAATAATGTTATAAAGAGTGAAGAATTTAAAGAAAAGAATGAAATTGAAAAGTTAGAAAATTTAAATGATGTAGAGAGTCTAACAAAGTTTTTTGAAAAAATAATGACTTCTGGAGATAAAAAAGTATTAGAAAGCTTTTTGGAAGAGAATAATATTAAATATAATGAAAATAATACAATTATAAATTTTAATTATAAAGACAGGAATATACTATTAGATTATTATGATAATAGTTTAAGAATAATAGAAAAATAAGAGCTTTAAAGCTCTTATTTTTCTATACATATAATAATATATTCCATGTATCAGGACCTATTATACCATCACAAGATAAATTATGTGTATCTTGAAAAGAAAGTATAGCAGCGTGAGTTTCAGGACCAAATATTCCATCTTTAGCTATATTATAACCTGCTCTATTTAATAATATTTGAGCTGCCATAACAGCATCATATTTATTAGTTTGATTATATCCAACATAATCAGTATACATATTAAAATAATATCCATTTACTGAACAATCACCACTTGCTCTAGTTTGAATTTCGGGATTGTTAGACTCATTATTTTCAACATTAGGTGTAATTTCATCAGCAGAAGCTATAACAGGAAATAGTGATGTAGCAGTCATAGTAATTAATAAAATAGCAGTTATAAATTTCTTTTTCATAAGCAATCCCTCCATTTATTTACTTGATGACATTATTATACATAACTTTTGTAGAAATGTAAATGTTTAAATTAAAAAATGACAAATTTTTATTAAAATAAATTTATGGAGTTTATTTATTAAATTTTTATTAACAAAAAAATTTTTTAGAAATTTAAAAAAAAGTGAAACCAAAATAATCTTTTTTGACTCTATCTTTACAGAAATGTTTTTTTATGAATAATAGAAAATAAGGAGGGAATATGTTAATAAAAAACATTTTAAGAAAAAAAAGGGGGAACATCATGAGAAAGAGTATTAAAAAGATTATTTTAATGTGTACCATTGTGACATCTATGTTTGCTAATAATGTGTATGCAGCCTCAACTGATTCAACATCAAATTCTATGAAAAATCAATTCTTAGATTTATCAGTTGATGACAATGAAGACAGCATGGATTATTGTAGGTTTAACCTAAAGACAGCAGAAGGGTGTATAACTTCAAAAGAAGATGATAATAGTAATCTTCTATATGAAAATTTTTATACAGGATTAACTACAATATTTATTGGTGATGAAGGTTATGTATATGGAAAGGGTAAAAGTGTAAAATCACCTTACTATGACAAAAAAGAAGAAGCCAATGTTTCTGTACAAAAATTTAATGAGATAAAAGTAGAGCAAAAATTAAAGTTTGTTAAAGGTTTTACAGATGAATATGATGATATGCTTGAAATTAAGTATGTAGTATCTAATGAAGGAAAAAATGAAAGTAATGTAGGGTTAAGAATTATGATAGATCCTTTCTTATCTTATGACGATGGAGGAGTTCTTCAAGTTGGAGATAAGAGTATAACAAATGAATCAGAGTTTAATTCAAAGGAAATAGGAGAATCTTGGAGCATAAAATCAGAAAAAGCAGGAATAGAAGCCTATGGAAAAATAACAGATGATAGCTTTGATTCATTACAATTTGCAAACTGGGATGAACTTTTTAATGAAAAATGGAACTATGAAGTTAGTAATCTTGAGTATGTAGAAGATAGTGCAGTAGCTATGAATTGGGTACCTACTTCTATTAAACCAGGAGAAAGTAAAACCTTTACAATGGTTTATGGAGTAAAAAATACAAAAAATATAGTTACTGATGATGAGACAGAAGTAGAAATAAAAGAAGAAACTATAACAAATAATACTGGTAATACAACAAAATCAGGGGATTATCAAAATATAATTTTAATTTCAGTATGTTCTTTAGTTTCTTTAATTGCAGTAATATTCTTACTTAAGAAGGGGGGAAGAGAATGTTAGAATGTAATAGAAAAAAAAGACTTAGAAATATTTCTTTAGTATTAATGATAGTTATGATTTTTAATTTAGTTTCTAATTTAAGTGCAAACTATGTATCTGCTACTGAGATGGGAATTAATTATACATTGTTTTCTAAAAATAATATTGTAATTAATAACTATAAGACTAATATACAAGGAAATATTTATGCAGGAAAGGATTTAACTTATACAGGAGAAAAAAAGGCAGAAATAACAGGAACCTATAATGTAAATGGGGAAATAGATGAAGAAAAAATCAATTCAAATTATGAGAATATTAAAAAGCCTCAACAAATGATTGACTTTGATGATTTTATAATTTCAAAGCTTAAATTTAAAAAAGAAATTAATGAGGATGTTAAATATTCAAATGAAACTTTAAATATATCATCACCATTAAAAATAGATGGAAGCTTATATCTTGAAAATGTGAACCTAAATGGTGAAGGATATGTGATTGTTAAAGATGATATTGTATATGAGTATGTAAATGATGAAAAAAATGAATATAATGCTTTTTTATATTCTGAAAAAAGCGATATTTTAATTGAAGGTACTGAAGTAATAATAAATGGAATTTTATCAGCACCAAAAGGAAAAGTAAAAATAAATGCTAAAAATATAGTTATTAATGGAGCAATTTATGCTGATGAAATAGAGCTTAATGGAAGTGAGCTTAAGGTTAATGAATCAAAAGATTTAATTGAAAAGCTTGAATTTTCTCCAAAAGCAGAAATAAATGTAACTGGAGAGCTAAAGGAAAATAGAAAAGTTACTGTTGATATTTTAAAAAGCCAAGATATAGATTATATTAAGAAAAATGCTAATGTGTTATGGGAAATAAAGAGTATTGATTTAGAAGATTATGACGCTAAGGATGAAGGAATAAAAATAGATGAAGAAAATTCTGATGATTATTCTAAAGAAATGATTTTTAAGAAGGCAGGAAAATATTTAGTAACAGTAAATATTGATGAGGAAATACAATCTAAGACAATAGAAAAAGAAATAGTAATTTCTGAAGTGGAAAAAGAGTTTACAGTTGATAATACAGCACCAAAGTCAAGTGTTGAAGTAGAAAAGGAAAAGAAGGCAGACATAGTATTTACTATTGGAAATGAAGAGTCAGAAAATATAGAAAAATATAATGATGAAGTAAAGAAAATAGTAAGTGACTTAGAAGAAAAAGGAGTTAAGGTAAACTTCAAAACTGTTTCTACATCATCTTTAACAGCTAAAAATAGTTTTGAATGGAAAGAATATGACCACTATAATTATCAAGATTGGTATGGTCAAACTTTAGCAAAGCATATTATAAAAAATAATAAAGATATAATGATGGTAGGATATTTTTGGGCTCCATTAAAAGATTTCTTATTTATTGAGGATGATAATAAAGGACAAAAGATATTTACATTTGACTTACAAAGAGATAAAAATAACTGGCATACCATGGAAGGTGGAGGTTTCTTATTTAATACAACAGTAGCAGAAAATACAATTAAAGGTTTTTGTGTATTAGTTACTAGTAATGGATTAAGACTTGCAGAAATTAAAGAAACTAATTTAGAGGACTTTAGAAATGGAAGATATCAAAATGTATATAATGCAGGTACTTTATTAGGAAATTATCCATTAGATGATGTATATGCACTTCATAGCTTTAAAATAGTAGTTGACTCTAGAAGTATTTCTTTATGGGATGGGGACAACCTTATAATAGATAATTATATTCTTCCAGAAAATGATTATGGATATGGTTATGGACCAATTATAAGCCATAATTCTCATGGATGTAGTCAACAATCATATTTTACATTCTCTAATATAAAAATGCAAGCTGTTCAAGGTGATACTTTAGAAGATGTTATAAATGATTATGAATGGACAGAAGGTGCAGAAAGATATTTAATTAACTTATCAAAATCAGAAGTTCCTGATTTAGTTAATAGTGAAGATAAATATTCTTTTATTAAAAACCTAATGGAAAAGGATATAAATTTAATAGGTATAGGAAATGATGAAAATAAGAGTCAATTTGATGAGGTAATAAAAAATACAAAAGGCTTATTCTTAGATTTAGAAAATGAAGATAAATTTGAAACACTAAAAAATTATATGACAAATGGTGTTTTATCAAAGGATTATTCTGTTTTAGATTATTTAAATGTAAATGAAGAAATTAAATATAATAATTCTTATAGTGATTATGAAAATGACCCAATGTATCAATCAGTATGGGAATATCAATATAATCCAAGCATTTATGAAAATAACTTAGAAGATAAAAGTGTTCAATTTATAAGAAAAGCAGACCCAATAACTTCATTTGAAAATACAGGACTATATTCAATAACATTAGCTGTAAGAGATAATCCAGTTGATGAAAATAACAACTATGATGATGAAAGATTATGGTCAGATAAAGATGTATATAATAAGGCTTTATTTGTTCAAAATGCTCCTAAAGCTTGTTTATCATATGAAGTATTTAAAGATGAAGAAAATGAAGATTTATGCATTGTTAATATAACAGACAATAGTTATGATTTAGACCATATATCATCAGAAAATAAGGGTATAGTAGAAAGAAAATACTCATGGAAAAAGTATGAAGATGAAGAATGGACAGAAGGTTATATTCCAAATAAATTAACAATAGGGGAAACCTATATGTTAAAGACAATAGTAAAAGATGAAGAAGGAATATGGAGTAAGCCAAACCTACAAATTATAACAACTAATAGCTTGATAGAAAAAGAAGAGATAGTTGATGAAAAAGCACCAGAAATATATTTATCACTTTCTAAGAAAAATGCAATTATAGGAGATAGTGTAAGTTTAAATACATATGCTAAGGACGAAAATGGTATATCAAGTTTTGAAGTTTATGTAAATGGCATGATGATTGGTTCAAATCCTGGAATTTTTGAAATTAAGGCTAATGAAGTAGGAGCAATTTCAGTTCTTATAAAGGCAGTAGATGCTTATGGAAATGAATCTGAAAAGGAAGACAAAATAGTTGTTTTAGATAACAGAGATAAAGAAGCACCTGTAATAGATGTAGAAATATTATCAGGAGAAAAAATAACTATAAATGGAAGCATATATGATAATGTTGAATTAAAGAACTATGAAGTAACTTATAGATTAAAGGGTGAAGAACAATATTCATTACTAACTTCATCAGATAAAGCAATAGAAAATGGAGAAATAGCAGTATTAAATATTGATGAATCTAAATCTGGCATATATGAAGTATTAATTAAGGCAGAAGATATGTCAAAAAATATTAATTACTATAGATTTGAAATTCAATATACAGCACCACAAAAACCAAGTGATGAGGACAAGCCAGGTGATGAAGATAAACCAGGTGATGAGGACAAGCCAGGAGATAAACCAGAAGATGAGGATAAACCTGAAGAGGATACTGAAAAGCCAAGTATAAATATTGACTTATCTTCAGATAGAGTAAAGATTGGAGATAAAGTTGATGCAACAATTTCAGTAACTGATAATAAGGAATTAGAAAATGTAGAGGTTTATTTAGATGACACATTACTTCTTAAATCATCAGGAAGCTTAAGCTTTATAGCAAATAAAACTGGAATTAAAACTATAAAAGTAATTGCAAAAGATAAGGCAGGTAATACTTCAATAGACCAAAAGCAATGTGTTATATATGATGATTCAGATAATGAAGCACCAGAAATTGAAGTTATTTCACCAACACATGGAAGTATGATAAATGGTTCTGTTATTATAATGGGAACAGTAAAGGATAATTTATCATTACAAAGATATACATTAGAATATAGAGCAGAAGACGAAGAAGAATTTAAATTATTTACAGAGTCAAATAATGAAAAAGAGAATGAAGTATTAGGAATTCTTAATACAAATTCATTAAAAGATGGAGTATATGAATTAAAATTAACAGCAGAAGATACAAGTGGAAATACTTCAATGTATAGTTTCTCATGCATAGTATTAAATGAAAATTTAGTTGTTGATGTGGAAAGACCAACTGTAAAGGTATCTGTTTCAAATTACTATCCAGTAGTTGGAGAAAAGGTAGTTGTTAAATTAGATGTTACAGATAATGTAGGGGTAGAAAAAATTGAAGCTTTAGTAGATGGAGTAGAGGTTCCAGTACAAAAAGATAATACAATATTCTTTACTTATAATGAAGAAAGACTAAGCAATATAAGTATTACAGCTTATGATAAAGCTGGAAATAGCACAAATAAGATAGGACAAGTTTACTTTAGTGAACCAGAAATTGAAGATGAATCTAAAGAATTAGAAGAAGCTTTAACTGCTTACTATGAATCTGTAAGAGAACTTATTATATCCTTTGGAATGATTGGAATAACTCCAGCTGATTTAATAGAAATGTGCGAAAGCAAAAAAGCAGCTTTAGAAGAGGAAATGTCTAATGAGGAAGAAACTAAAGAAATATCATTAAACAATAAATTCAATATAAGCACAAAAGCTATTCCATTTAATTCAACTAAAGTAGGATGGGCACCAAGAGAAGAAGTTGAAAAGCAAATTGAGGATGCAATACCACCAGAAAGTTTAGCCCATATTCAAGCAATAGCAAATAAAAAATATAAAGATGATTTAGAAAATTATACTTTTTATTTATATATGTCTCATAGTATTGACAATCCATTTGGTTATCAAGGTATAACTAATATAAATATTTGTGGTGACCCTTATTATTCAGATAGGATAACAGTGTTAGATGTAGAGGCTTATGAACAATTCTTAACAGTAAGTACTTTTATTCAAATTGTTAAAGATGTTAAAGAAGGAGTTACTTTTGTTAAACAGTTATCAGGAGATTTTAAAGATATAGCAGAGATATGGGCTGCAAGAGATGATATAGAAGGGGTAAAGAAAGCAATTGGTAAACTAGATGATATTTTAAAAAGAAATAGTGAAAATGAGAATTATGATGAAAGTAAGGCAGAGGAAATAGTTAGACACTTTGTAAGAGCAATTAATACAGGTATTGAGATTAAGGATAGTGAAGGATTCTTTAAAGCAATTCCAATAGCTAAAGGTGAAATTGAAATACTTTATGGAGTAGATCCAGATGAGTTTATTGATCCATTTATTAATTTATACAACAAAATAGATTCTATTCTTCAAATTGCTATAAATGGAAATATAATAGGAATATTAAGTACAACTTTGGATATAAGCATGAGTTATGCAACAATGGCTGCTTTAGCAGGATTACAATATGGATATCATATAAGAGTTGCAGAAAGACAATGGGTTAAAGAAGAGTATGAATTTGGAAATGGAAGTATTACTTTAAATGGTTCTACTACTGATAATGGTTCTTCAGGAGGAAGCACTAATTTAGGTTGGAATAGTCCTTCTTCTGGAAACAATATATTTGAAGCTAAAAGAAGTGATAATGGAGGAAGCAATTGGGTCTCTATTCCTAATGACAATAAAAATACAAAGATATTAAATGTATGTAAAAAATCATTAGCACAACAAAATTGGCTTTCTTCAGTACTTCAAGAGGATTCATCTTCATTTAATGCAGATAATACAGGTTATGAAAAAATAGGAAAAGGTCTTTTTGAAATAGATACTTTATCTATAGATGAATTTAACTTAAATCCAGATAGTTATTTAAAGGATGAAAATGGAAAATACAAATATGATGTTATAATGTTTGGTTCTTATGGTGCAAGAGGAATGGACGACCTTTCTAACATAGCATTAAAATCTGTACAAAGCTTTGCAGCTTCAAAGAGAGGAATACTTTTTGGAAATGATACAGTATGTAATACACCAACATTTGCACATAATAATTTTGCAAGCTTTGCAAGTAGCTTAGGAATAGAACTTAAGAATGAAGATTTACCAAGCAATAGTACAAAGGGTGAAATATTAAATAAGGGATATATAACTTCATATCCTTGGAAGCTTTCAGAAAATCTAGATGTTTCAACAAAGAATCTATCAGGACAATATGCTGGTGGAAACTTAGAAAGTAATGTTTGGATAAAAATTTCAGATGGTGAAAACAAAAATAAAAATTCTCAAAATTCATCATCAAATGATTTTTATCTTGTAACTAATAACAACTTAGGTTTAATAAATACTTCTGATAATTTAGATACAGAAGATGAAAAGAAAATTTTAGTAAATGCACTTTATTATTTGAATTTAGCAATAACAGAAACAAACTTTGTGGATAAGGCATTTGTTGATAATACTTCTCCAGTTATAAATGATGTAAGTATTTCTCTAAATGAAGAACAAACAAGTTTCTCTGCAAATATTTTAGGTGAAGATAAGGGCACAACTTATAAATATTATATTAATAAACCAAAAGTTGATGAAAATGATGTTGAAAAGATGAGTAATATTATAAGTCAAGAAGCTAAAGCAGGAATAAAAGGATATGTAATAGATGTAAATACAAATCAAAATGCTATGCCTGAACTTATAGAATACGAAAAAGATAAGATAACTGTAAAAAATGTAGTAAGTTTAAGTGATGAAGGAACTTATACAAAAGATTTAGAAAGCTTAACAGAAGGACAAAATTATTATTTACATGTATATGCTGTAGATAATAATAATAATGTCAGTGAAGAAGTAATTAAAAAGATAAAATAAAATATTAAAAGGCCAGTATTTAAAAGATGCTGGTCTTTTTTATTCTATAGGAAATTATATATTTTGAAAACTATGGATAACTTGCTAAGTTAATAATATATTCACTATGCTTTTTTTAAAAGCAAAATTGACTAATTATAAAGATAAAGTGTAGAATAATAATAGAATTATTTAGCCAAAAATTTCAACTTTATAAGTGGCAAGTAGTTTTTTAAAATTAAAACTTTTGGAGGATTTTTATGAAAAAAAATGCAGCACAAAGGGAATTTAAAAAATTAAAAAATCAAATAAATCAAATTAGTGAAATAGTTAAAAACTCTAAAGGAA
>JALFQD010000002.1 GCA_022785265.1 Clostridium sp.
GGAATGAATATAGGTCTTATGCCTATTACAGGAATAACATTACCAATGGTAAGTTATGGAGGAAGTTCTCTTCTTACAACTCTTATGGCAATGGCATTAGTTTTAAATGTAGGAATGAGAAAAAAGAAAATACATTTTTAATTTAATAAAGAAATTATATACTTTGCTAAGTTGTTGAGAAGGTTTTATGAAGTTAAAAAATATTTCATAAGACCTTCTTTTTATGAATATAATTAATTGATATAACTAGTGGGAGAAAGCCATGACAGATTATAGGAGTTTGTATAAAAGTTATTATTCAAAAACAGTAGAAAACAATAATTCTAAAATAGAAGATAAACATAATGTTGATAATTATTTTAGAGTAAACAAAAAAGAAAAGAGTGGTATTATAAAAAGGCTTATGTTTCAAATAATAGGAGCAGTATTACTTATTTTAATTGCTATAATAGCAAAAAATAGTAAATCAGAAGATGTACAACAAGCTTTTGCAAATGTTAAGGCAGAAATTAATAAAAAATATAAAATAGAATTTTTAGATAATATAAAAGATGATTTAAGTGAATATATAAAAGAATTTAAAGAAAAAATCAATAAAGATAATCTTTTTTAGAAGTGATTTAAAAAAAGCAATGTGCAGGAGCATTATATGAATAAAAAAACTAAAATAGTGGTATTAGAATTTGTTATAATGCTAATAATTTGTAGTTTTAGTGATAAAACACTGCTGATTGCATTTTTATGGATTATATTACATGAATTAACTCATGTTATAGTAGCTAAACATTATGGTGCTTCTTTATCATCTTTAGAAATTAATTTAAGTGGTGCAAAAATAAAATTAAAAAATATTGAAGAATTAAATAATAGAAAAAAGCTTATAATATATTTTTCAGGACCTTTATTTAATTTAATTATTTATATTATTTTATTGTTACTTACTAAAATTAATATAATTTCTTTTTGTGAGAGTATAGGAATTAATTTAGGATTATTTATATTTAATATGCTTCCTGCATATCCCTTAGATGGTGCTAGAATATATGAAATTTTATTAGCAAAGAAAATTTTATATAAAAAATCAAAAATCATATTAATTAATATAAGCTTTATTTTTTCAATATTGCTTATATTTATATTTTTATTAACGATTTTTATACATAGAGCTAATGTTAGTTTGTTGGTAACATCAATATTAATAACATATTCAACATGGATTGAAAAAAATAATATTATAGATAATATTGTATTAGAAAAATTTTTAAGAAAAAGAAAAAAATAATCGTTATTTCTTTAATATATCTTATATGATAAAATAAATAAATATGAGAATACACAGGAGGATTCTTTTGATGAATAGAATAACAGATAATATTTTATATAAGGTTGAAAAACCTGCAAGATATATTGGTGGGGAGCTTAATGAAGTTATTAAAGATTTAGATAATATAGATATAAGATTTGCTTTTTGTTTCCCAGATGTTTATGAAGTAGGAATGTCTCATTTAGGAACAAGAATTTTATATCACACAATAAATAAAAGAGAAGATACATATTGTGAAAGAGTTTTTGCACCTTGGCCAGACATGGAGGAGCAATTAAGAAAAAATAATATATCATTATATTCTTTAGAGACTAAAACACCTTTAAAAGAATTTAATCTTATAGGTTTCACACTTCAATATGAAATGAGCTATACTAATATTTTAAACATGCTTGATATGTCAGGAATTCCTTTAAGAGCTTCAGAAAGAGGAGAAAATGACCCAATTATAATGGCAGGAGGTCCTTGTGCTTATAATCCTGAGCCTTTAGCTGAAATATTTGATTTCTTTGAAATTGGAGAAGGAGAAGAAATGATGAATGATGTTCTTGATGTTTATAAAAAATATCAAGATAAGTGGGATAAAAAAGCATTTTTAAGAGAAATATCACATATAAGAGGCATTTATGTACCTTCATTGTATGATGTATCCTATAATGAAGATGGTACAATAAAAGAATTTAAGCCTAAATATGAAGATGTGCCAGCTAAGGTTAAAAAGAGAATTGTGGCAGATTTTGATAAGGCTGAATTTCCAGAGAGTATTATAGTGCCTTATACAGATATTGTTCATGATAGAGTTGTTCTTGAAACTTTTAGAGGATGTACAAATGGATGTAGATTTTGCCAAGCAGGTATGATTTATAGACCTGTAAGAGAGAAAACAAGAGAAACATTAGAAAAGCAAGCAAGAAAGCTTATTGAAAACACAGGATATCAAGAAATTTCACTTTCATCTTTAAGTACTTGTGATTATTCAGATATTCAAAGACTTATACATGAACTTATGGAAGAGCATAGCAAAAAGAAAGTAGCTATTGCCCTTCCATCTATAAGAGTTGATGCTTTCTCTGTGGATTTAATAAAAGAAATTCAAAAGGTTAAAAAAACAGGACTTACTTTTGCACCAGAGGCTGGTTCTCAAAGAATGAGGGATATAATTAATAAAGGATTAACAGAAGAAAAGATATTAGAAGCATCAAGAAGTGCCTTTGAAGCAGGATGGAGTTCAATAAAGCTTTATTTTATAATAGGTCTTCCTTATGAAGAAATTGAAGACTGTGTTGCAATAGCAGATTTAGCACAAAAAATAGCAGATGAATATTTTGCAGTACCAAAGAGTGTAAGAAAAAAAGGGCTAAGGATTACTGTAAGTACCTCTATATTAGTTCCAAAGCCATTTACTCCATTCCAGTGGGCTAAGATGGCTAGAATGGATGAAGTAGGAGAAAAAATTAAAGCTATAAAGGGTGCATTAAAATCAAGAAGTATAGTATATAACTACCATGAACAAAAAACATCTTACATGGAAGCTTTATTTGCAAGAGGAGATAGAAAGCTTTCAGAAGTTTTGATAAAGGCTTTTGAAAAAGGTGCTAAATTTGATGGTTGGAGTGAATACTTTAATTTTGATGCATGGATGGAAGCTATTAAAGAATGTAATTTAGATGGTGATTTTTATGTTTATAGAGAAAGAAGCTATGATGAAATTTTACCTTGGGATTTCATAGATATTGGAGTAAACAGAAAATATCTAGAAAATGAAAATGAAAAAGCAAAAAGAGCAGAACTTACTCAAAATTGCAGAAAAGGATGTACTGGTTGTGGAATAAATGTAAACTTCAAGGAAGGAGAGTGCTTTAAGGGTGCGATACTTAATTAAATTTACTAAAGAAAGTAATATAAAATTTATATCTCATTTAGATTTAATGAGAACACTTCAGAAGATAGTGAGAAGGGCAGATTTGCCTATGGAATATTCTAAAGGCTTTAACCCACATATGGCTATGTCAATTGCACAGCCCCTATCTGTAGGAGTTTATTCTCAAGGGGAGTATATGGACCTTGTTTTATCAGATGAAGTAGATGAAAATGAAATTATAGAAAAGCTTAATTCTAAAAGTGCTTCAGGAATAAAATTTATTCAAGCAAGAAAAATTGTTAATGTTGAGGGAGAAAAAAAAGCTCCTCAAGCCATGGCACTTATAGATGCATGTAGATACATAATTAAGATTTCTTATGAAAATACATCTAACCTTGAAAAAGAAATAGAAAACTTATTAAAAGATAATGATTGGACTACTATAAAGAAGAGTAAAAAAGGTGAAAAGGAAGTTAATATAAGACCTTTAGTTTTTGAATTTAAGTACTGGATTAATGATAATGAGCTTGTTTTAAATGTGATTTTAGCTTCAGGAAGTCGTGAACATCTATCTGCTGACCTTTTAGTTGATTATATTAAAGAAAGAACATCTAATGTAAATGAAGATGCTTTTGTTGATATAAAAAGAGAAGAAATGTATTTTACAAGAAATGAAAAATTAATACCACTTTGTAACTTTAGGTAGGGTGTTTTAATATGAAAGAGATTTTTGTAGAAAGAAGAAATAATATTCTTAGAATAGCAATTAGAAATAAGGGAATACTAAAAGAGTGTATAGTAGAAGAAGAAAATAAAGGTCCTTTAATTGGTGAAATTTATAAAGGTAGGGTAAAAAATATTATCCCTGCCACTAATTCAATTTTTGTAGATATTGGGCTTGATAAAGAAGCATACCTTTATTATAGTAATGAATTAAAAGAAAGTGGTATTAAAAAAGGTGATGAAATAATAGTAGAGATAATAAAAGAACCTTTAAATGACAAAGGACCAAAAGTAACAACAAAATTCAGCATACCTTCAAAATATATTGTCCTTGAAAGTTGTGGAGAAGGTATGGAATTTTCAAAAAGATTCAAAGATGAAGTAAAGGAAGAACTTATAAGAGCAGAACTTGATGAAATTCCAGGTGTTAAGCTTATTATGAGAACAGAATCTGCTAATGTAAGCATTGAAGAGCTTAAGGTAGAAAGAAACCTTCTTTTAAAAGAATATGAAGAGATTATGAGAAGAATGAAGTTTTCCACAAATCTTGGAAAGCTTTATGGAGATAATCTTGCATTAAATAAAGTTTTAAGAGATAAAGTTGTAACAGAACCTATAAAGATTGTTTTAGATGATGTTGATGATTTTGAATTTACAAAAAGTTATTTAAAAGACCAAGAAAACATAACAATAAAAATTTTTAATGATACAAGAGGCCTTTTTGATACTTATGGCATAGAAAAAGAACTTTTAAAGCTTAGACACAATAAAGTTGCCCTTCATTGTGGAGGTTCTATTATAATTGATAAAACAGAAGCAATGTATGTAGTTGATGTAAATACAGGAAAAAATATTAAAGAAAGAAACTTTGAAAAGACAATCTTAGAAACTAACCTGGAAGCTGCTAAAGAAATTGGAAGGCAAATTTTGCTTAGAAATATGAGTGGAATTATAGTAATAGATTTTATAGACTTAAGAGATAAAAGTCATAAATCTTTAGTTTTAAAAGAGCTTAAAGAAGCTTTAAAAGAAGACGGAGGAAACGTAAAGATATTTCCATTTACAGAACTTAATCTTGTACAAATAGCTAGAAAAAGAAGAGGGAAAAGTGTTTATGAATATATGGAAGAAAACTGTCCTTTATGTAATGGTATGGGAAGACTTATTAAACTTTCTTATCTAGAAGGACTAATTCATAATGACATAAAAAGATTAAGTAGTGAAAATGGAATAAAGGACTTTTTAATAGAATTAGATGAAAACTATAAAGATAAGGTAAGTGGGGATTTAATAAGCTTTTTAAGAAATATTGATGGTCTTGATAAAGAAATATATTTAAACTATGTTAATGGAATAGAAGGATATAAAATTGAACCTTTAATATTTAAAAACCAAAAGACCAATTTAGCTCAATACTTAATTAAGTTAGATTAAAAGCATTGATATAATAAGCTTTTTGGCTTATGGAATAATAACATATTAATTACTAAGTATATCCTCTATTAGAAAATATAAATTTAGTATTTGGCTTAGTAAAAATGGGGTGAGAGATTGAATACTGATGAAATAAAAGAAAAGCTTGCATCTAAAGAATATGATTTTTTAAGAACTGATAAGCACTTAGGAAAAAATATTATATTTCTTACTACTGGTGGAAGTTATGCTTATGGAACAAATGTTGAAACAAGTGACCTTGATATTAGGGGAATAGCTGTTGAAACAAGTAATGAAATTCTTGGTTCATCTTCATTTGAACAATTTGAAAATAGAGAAACAGACACTGTAATATATGGCTTAAGAAAGATAATTAAACTTATGCTAAATTGTAACCCTAATGTATTGGAAATGCTTGGAACAAAGGATGAGCATATATTTATATGCAATAAATATGGAAAAATGATTAAGGATAATACAAATTTATTTTTATCTAAAAGAGCAATTCAAAGCTTTGGAGGATATGCTTCTGCTCAGTTAAGAAGGCTTCAAAACGCATTAGCAAGAGATAATTATCCTCAAAAAGAAAAAGAAATACATATGCTTAATACAATAAAAACTCAAATAGCCACAATGAAAGATAGATATGAAGTTTTTTCAAAGGAAAATCTTAATATTTATATTGATAAATCTAAAAAAGAAGGATTTGAAAGTGAACTTTTTATAGATGTTAATTTTTATCATTACCCTCTTAGAGATTTTAAAAATATATATGCTGAAATGAGTAATGTGATAAATGACTATGATAAGTTAAATCATAGAAATAGCAAAAAAGATGCAAATCATTTAAATAAACATGCCATGCATTTAATAAGACTTTTTATAATGGGTACAGAGCTTTTAGAAGGAAAAGGGATAAATACCTATAGAGAAAATGATAGAGAATTTCTTCTTAAAATAAGAAATGGAGAGTTTTCATATAATCAAATATTTGAAATGGTAAATGATTATGAAAAGAAATTTGATTATGCTGCAAAAAATACTTGCTTAAAAGATGAACCAGATTATGATAAGGTAGAAGAACTTATGATTTCAATAAATAGGGATGTGATATTAAATGGAGTTTAAAATAGAGCTTCCTAAGAATGTAGAATTTATAATCAATAAATTTAAGGAAAATGGTTTTGAAAGTTATGCAGTAGGAGGTTGTGTAAGAGATAGCTTAATAAATAGAAAAGTTAATGATTGGGATATAACCACTAATGCAAAACCAGAAGACACAATAAATATTTTTGAAAAAACAGTTCCAACAGGAATAAAGCATGGTACAATAACAGTTATCTTAGATAAAGAAAACTTTGAAGTGACTACATATAGGGTTGATGGAGAGTATAAAGATGGAAGACACCCAGAAAAGGTTGAATTTGTAAGTGAGTTAAAAGAAGACTTATCTAGAAGAGATTTTACCATAAATGCAATGGCATATAATGAAGAGAATGGTCTTATAGATTATTTTAAAGGGCTAGAAGATTTAGATAATAAAATAATAAGAGCAGTTGGAAATGCAGATAAAAGATTTGAAGAAGATGCCTTAAGAATGCTTAGAGCCATAAGGTTTGCAGCTCAGCTTGGATTTAAAATAGAAGAATCAACAAAAAAAGGAATAAAAAACTTAAGTGATAACATAAAAAATGTTTCTATTGAAAGAATAAGGGTAGAATTTGATAAAATAATACTTTCAAATCCTATGTATATTAATGAACTTATAAGTTCTAGTCTTTTAAAACACTTTTTAAACGAGTTATGTTTATGTAAAGGCGTGGAGCAGCAAAATCCTCATCATATATATGATGTTTTAACGCACATATTAAAATCAGCAGAAAATATAGAACCTGTTTTGCATTTAAGACTTACAATGATTTTACATGATATATGTAAGCCACAATGCAAAACTGTTGATGAAAAGGGAATAGGACACTTTTATGGGCATGACTTAGCATCAGCTGATAAAGCTTTTGAAATATTAAAAAGAATGAAATATGATAATGATACAATAAACAAGGTAGTTACACTAATAAAGTACCATGATAGAGATATAAAAATTAAAAAATCCATAAGAAAGCTTTTAAGCTTAATTGGAGAAGATTTATTTAGAGACCTCCTTAAAGTAAAGAAGGCAGATGCATTAGCTCAAAATCCTGAATTATACAAAGAAAAAGAAGAAAAGCTTATAGAGTCAGAAAAGAAATTAAATGAAATTATAGAAGCACAAGAATGCTTCACCATCAAAGATTTAGCTATTGATGGAAGAGATTTAATAGCTTTAGGAATTAAACCAGGAAAGGATATAGGAATAATTTTAAATAAGCTTTTAGATAAAGTGATTGAAAATCCTAATTTAAACAATAAAGAA
>JALFQD010000019.1 GCA_022785265.1 Clostridium sp.
TTCATGTTAGATTTTGTTTTTGGTGATTCAATTTTAACATAAAAATTAGGGGGTCGTTATTTTTTTATATAAAAAAACTTTCGAACCCTTGATATATAAAGAAAAAATATAAAAGAATAGTGTATAAACTTTACACTATCATATTCAGAGATAGGAGGAAAAAATGAAATCAATTTTTAATTTTATAACTGGTACGGTACTGACAACAGTAGTGTACTTTTTAGGAGGTTTAGATGTGGCACTTAAAACATTGTTAGTTTTCATATTACTCGATTATATTACAGGAGTATGTGAGGCAATAACAAAGAAAAAGCTCAATAGCATCATAGGTGCTAAAGGAATAGTAAAGAAAATAGGTTACTTGATAATAGTTGCTTTATCAGTTCAGTTAGACAGAATAACTGGAGAAACTGGTGCAATTAGAACTCTTGTAATCTATTTTTTTGTAGCAAACGAAGGGATTTCAATTTTAGAGAATTGGGGATCTATGGGATTGCCACTACCTAAGGTAATAATGGAAACCTTGGAACAATTAAAAAATAAGAATGGAGGAGAATAGTATGGAAAGAAAAGGTTTAGATATATCTTCATACCAAAAAGGAATCAACTTTGATGAGATAAAGTCAAAAGTTGATTTTTTAATTTTAAGAGCTGGATTTACTGGTTGGGGTGGAGATGGCACTAATAAAAATAAAGATAGTTGCTTTGAAGATTTTTATAGTAAATCAAAAGCAAGAGGAATACCAGTAGGTGCTTATTGGTATAGCTGTGCTAATACTTATGAAAAAGGAAGAGCAGAAGCGGAATACTTATATAATAATTGTTTGAAAGGAAAGCAATTTGAATATCCTATTTATATAGATGTTGAAGAAAATAGACATCAACAAATAGGAAAATCAAGAATGGCAGAGGCAATAAAAGGTTTCTGTGAATACTTAGAAGGCAAAGGGTACTATGTAGGTATTTATGCTAATAGTAATTATTTTAATAACTTCATAGATACTGCAAAATTATATATGTATGATAAATGGTTAGCAGTATGGACAAGTAATAAACCATCATTTAGATATGGTGATTATGGTTTGTGGCAAAATTCATCAAGTGGTTATATTTCTGGAATGAGAGTTGATACAGATTATGCATATAAAGATTATCCAACTATAATTAAAAAAGCTGGATTAAATGGTTATTCAAAAGGAACACCAGAAACTCCAAAAGTCGAGCCAACAAAAAAGAGCAATGATGAAATTGCCACAGAAGTCATTAATGGAAATTGGGGTAATGGTGCTGATAGAAAAAATGCACTTACTAATGCAGGTTATGATTATGCTGTAATTCAATCAATAGTAAATGCTAGATTAGGAGTTACACCAAAACCATCTGCAAAATATCACACAGTAGTAAAGGGTGATACTTTATGGGCTATCGCTAAAAAATATTATGGTGATGGAAACAAATATCCAGAGATAGCAAGAGCTAATAATATAGCAAATCCAAACATCATAAGCGTAGGTCAAAAATTATTAATACCATAACAAAAGGGCAGCTTATTCGCTGTCCTTATTTTTTTTGCTCATTTTTTCAATGAACTCTCCATACTCGGTATAGTCTTCAAATAATTTTTTGTCTAATTCTTCAATGTCTTTTTTTGTGTAGTGAACTTTGTTTTCCCAATCACGATGTAAAGATTTAAAAAGTTTAGGAGGTTCACTTTGTTCTAACTCTGCTAAAAAATTATGTCTTGATTTAATTTGTTCTTCTAATGCTTTGATGGAAATTTCGGTAAATTTATTATTTTGTATTTCCATTAAATCTAAAAGTTTTTTGTTTAAATCTTGTGATTCTTTTAGTGCTTCGATTAGCTCTTCTTTAGACAATTTTTCATAGTCCATACAATTACTCCTTTCCTTTTTTGCTTGATTCATAAATAGTATACCATAAAAATGGAAATTCGGCACGAAAGGTCACTTATTTTTTGTAAAAAAAATGGAATAATATCTATTAGGGTGATTGATATGAAAGAATATAATTTCAATAAAAACATCAAGTCAGTCATATGCCAAAATATTAAAAAGTATAGAAACGAAAAGAATGTAAGACTGATGGATTTAGCTGAAGCTGTGGATGTAACTCCTGATCATTTGAAAAGGATTGAATCTGAAAATGACAGAAACAATATATCATTAACAACTCTATATAAGATATCCATAGTTTTAGATGTCAGTATTGAAAAATTTTTTGAAGAATAAAGAGATATGAAAGCAAAATCATATCTCTTTTAATTTTAATGGATTTTCTTCAACTATTTCTAATTTATACTTTTCTTTCAATATTTGTTTTATATCAGTGATAACTTTATCAGTATTTTCAAAATAGATATTGAAAACATCTGCTGCCGAATTAAAATGCTGTTTCAATGATGACGTGCCAAGAACATCTAATGAATAACCTCTTGCCAGATAAAATGCAATATAAGGTGCAGCAACATTTTCTTCAATATAATGTTCACATTCACGCACAAATTTATCTTGATTTATTTCATCGTACATAAAATTAATCCTCCTAGCTTTTATATATCACTCTTTTTTTGTAAAAAGTCAAGTGATAATAAAAGCTATTTTTTTGTTTATAGGTTAAAAATCGCATACTAATTTTTGACTGTTATTTAGGAGGTAATAGTCAATGGATGAAATACAAAGACAAAAAATTAGAAAGCTAAGAAGTCAAGGTTATGGATATTTAAGAATATCATCCTTGTTAGAGATTTCTCCTAATACAATAAGATCCTTTTGCAAAAGAGAAAATATAGCAGGATACATTAAAACTGGAGAGCAATTAAGGGGAAAAGATAACCTTCAAGTGTGCAAACAATGTGGAAAGAAGTTCTATCAAATAGCAGGAAGAAAAAATAAAATATTCTGTTCAGATAGCTGCTGTAAAGTTTATTGGACTCTTCATAAAGATAAGCAACGTAGATTAGTTCCACAAAAGTATAACTGCATTATTTGTAATAAAGAATACTTTGAATACCCATCAAGGAATAGGAAGTATTGTTCCAGGGAGTGTTACTACATTAGCAAACGTAAGGTGGTGGGCTCTGATGAAACTTAAAAATGAAATAGCATATCAAATCACAATGAGACATTTAAAAGATATGTTAGATAAGAAGATTATTTCAATCGAAGAATACAATCAAATGATGGCTGAATTTAAAGAGAAATATACACCAAAAATAAGCAGTTTATTCTTTGAAATAGCCCAATAAGACTTGATATATACATCATTTAGAGTGATATATAGTAATGATAAAAATGGAGGTGTAAGATGCGAAAAATAACAAAATTAGAAACAAAAAACATAGAACTTCCTAAACTTAAAAGAGTGGCTGCTTATGCAAGAGTATCAGTTGAAAGAGGAAGAACATTACATTCTTATTCTGCTCAAGTTAGTTACTACAATGAATTAATTCAAAAAAATCCAGAGTGGGAATTTGCAGGTGTTTATTCTGATTTAGGTATAAGTGGTACTGGAATTGAAAAACGTAATGATTTTAAAAGGTTATTACAAGATTGTGAAGAAGGCAAGATTGATATTATTCTTACAAAATCTATTTCAAGATTTGCTAGAAATACAGTTGACCTTTTAAATGTAGTAAGGCACTTAAAAGAATTAGGTATTGAAGTTAGATTTGAAAAAGAAGGCATCAGTTCCTTAACAGGGGATGGAGAACTTATGCTTTCAATACTAGCTTCATTTGCTCAAGAAGAGGTTATATCAACAAGTAACAATATTAAATGGGCTATAAAAAAGAAATTTGAAAGTGGGAAACCACAATGCAGATATAAGATATATGGGTATCGTTGGGATGGTGATAATTTAGTAATAGAACCTGAAGAAGCAAAAATAGTAAAGCTCATATTTCAAATGTATTTAAATAAAGTATCAGCAGAAAGAATGGAGATAGAACTTAAAGAGATGGGTGTGATTGCAACTAATGGAGGATATTTTAATATTGGAACTATTAGAGATATGCTATTAAATATAACTTATACTGGAAATTTATTATTACAAAAATCCTATACACCAAATCCATTGGTAAGAAGAAAAGTAAAAAACAATGGAGAACTTCCAAAATACTATGTAGAGAATAATCACGAAGCTATAATTCCTATGGAGATGTTTATTCAAGTTCAAGAAGAAAGAAAAAGAAGAAAAGCAGAAGGTCAGAGAGCTAATTTTGGTAAGAATATAACTTGTTTTTCTTGCAGAGTAAAATGTCCAATATGCGGTAAGAATTATATGAGAAATTCAAGGTCTAAAAATTCTGATGGAATAAAAGCTCATATATGGACTTGTGGTACAAGATTAACAGGTGGATCAAAAGCCTGTCCTGGAAAAACTATAAATGAGATTGCATTAAAGAGAGTGTCAGCTAAAGTTCTTGGATTAGATGAATTTGACTCAAATGCATTTGACGAACAAATAAAAAAAGTAATAGTAATTGGTGATGACTTGCTAGAATTTCATTTTAATGATGGAAAGATAATAAGTGAGAAATGGGAATACAATGCTAGAAAAGAATATTGGACAGAAGAAAAAAGAAGAGAACGTGGAGAAAAATTAAAAAAGAGTTGGAGGATGAAAAATGACAAAAAAAGTAACAACGATACCAGCATTACTAAATAAGCAATCTACAAATCAGGTTGGAATAGTAAAAAAGAGAAGAGTTGCTGCATATGCCAGAGTTTCAACAGACCAAGAAGAACAATTAACAAGTTATGAGGCACAGGTCGATTATTATACCAATTATATAAAATCAAGAGATGATTGGGAATTTGTAGATGTTTATACTGATGAAGGAATAAGTGGAACTTCAACCAAACATCGTGAAGGGTTTAATAAAATGGTTAAATCGGCATTAGATGGTAACATTGATTTAATCATCACAAAGTCTGTTTCAAGATTTGCTAGAAATACTGTAGATAGCTTAACAACCATAAGAAAACTAAAAGATATAGGGTGCGAATGTTATTTTGAAAAAGAAAACATCTGGACATTTGATGGTAAGGGAGAATTGTTGCTTACAATAATGAGTTCATTAGCTCAAGAAGAAAGTAGATCCATATCAGAGAATGTCAAATGGGGACACAGGAAAAGATTTGCCGATGGTAAAGTATCAGTGCCATTTAATAATTTCCTAGGCTATAAAAAAGGAGAAGATGGAAACCTTGTTATTGATGAAGAACAAGCAATGATTGTAAAAAGGATATATCGTGAATTTTTATCAGGGTCATCATCTGTTGCTATTGCAAAGGGACTAACAAATGATGGAATAGAGACTCCAGGACATAAACAAAAATGGTATGCTACAACTGTTAGGAGTATTCTTACCAACGAAAAATATAAAGGAGATGCGTTACTTCAAAAGCATTATACTGTTGATTTCTTAACTAAAAAGCAAAAAATAAATAATGGAGAGGTACAACAATACTATGTTGAAAATAACCATCCAGCGATTATAGAACCAGATGTATTTGAGATGGTAAGATTAGAAATTGATAGACGATTAATGCTTAAGGGTAAGTATAGTGGAACTGATATTTTGACAGCGAAGATTAGATGTGGAGAATGTGGTGGTAGCTATGGAGCTAAAGTATGGCATTCAAATGATAAGTATAGAAGGGTAATGTATCAATGCAATAGTAAATACTCTGGAAAAGAGAAATGTAAAACACCCGCAATAAGGTCTGAAGATATCGAAAGCAGATTTGTAAATGTAGTTAATATATTAATTGAAAGTAAAGATGAGATAATTTCAAATTTAGAAAAAGTACTTGATAAGATATGTAACAAAAAAGAATTGCTAGAAGAAAAAGAAAAATTGGAAAATAGCCTAACGGAACAAGTAGAAAAAATACAAGACCTAATCGATATAAATTCTAGAGTAGCACAAAATCAAGAAAAATATAAAAAAGAATATGATGCCTTAATAAAAAACTATGATGAAACTAAATGCAAGTTTGAACAACTAGAAATTAAATTATCTCAACAAGCAGCTAAGCATCAGATGATAAAAGATTACATTAATACTTTAAAGAAACAAGAAAAGCTTTTGACAAAATTTGATGGTTTGGTTTGGGGAAGTTTGCTAGAAAGTGCGACAATTAAAGATAAGGATGTCATAGTATTTAGATTTAAAGATGGAACAGAAATAAATGGATAAAATTATTTAATAAATTTTTAGGGCAAATGTGAAAATTTGCTCTTTTTGTGTTATAATATGCTTACAGATAAATAGTAATTT
>JALFQD010000021.1 GCA_022785265.1 Clostridium sp.
GGAAATACAGAAGCTAAATCTGTAGGGTCATTTAACCCTTCACTATTTAATTTAGCAGCAAGTACTGCAGTACATACAATTAATCCAAGTAGGGTAAAAATAATACCAAATTGTTTTCTTGTCATTTTGCCTTTCCTCCAATTATTTTTTAATAAATTATATGTCTCTATTTCAT
This sequence comes from Clostridium sp., assembly GCA_022785265.1. Taxonomy (GTDB): domain Bacteria; phylum Bacillota; class Clostridia; order Clostridiales; family Clostridiaceae; genus Clostridium. Next base: position 176 of record JALFQD010000021.1, read on the forward strand.
AGGATATACATTGACCTTTTCTGCACTTAACCCATAAAGGCTTGATACAGCTTTTTGAATATCATATTTTATTCTGCTATCTGAAGCACCTTCTGCTAAAATCATTATCCCTTCAATCTTAGGTTTATATGTTTCAACTATAAATGGCTCATTATCCCCTCCTTCATTAGTCATTACTACTGTTGAACCATCATCTGTTTGATTGCTTACCCTTGTTCCCCCTTCTGTATCCTTTTCCTCTGTTTTTACAATCTGTTTTGAGCTATTATAAGCTAAAATCTTGCTTTCTCCACTTTTAAAGCTTATCATAACCTTTACTTCCCCTACTCCATACATATTTTCTAATATACTTTTAAGCTCTTCTTTTTGTGTTTCTTCATATTCTTCTTTGATAGTATTTACTTCTACTTCTTCTGATAATGTACTTTTAATATCTTCCTTTTTAAACATATCTGGATAAAATACATTTAAGGCAAGGATTATAAAAGCTATTACTAAAGCTATGGTTAAGAGGTTTGTAATTTTTTTGTCATCTAAAAGCTTTTTAAATTCACTAATAAGCTTTTTTTTATCCATTTTTCTCCTCCTTACATGTAATAGATTTCTATTATATCTTGAGACACCTCAAGCTCTTTAGAAAGATAATTTTTAATCTCTATTAAATCTTCATCATTACATTCTTCATAACTATTTTTTAAATCTACCTTTTTAATCTTTTTTATTCCTTTTTTTGATACTCCTATAGAAATATTTTTAAAATTAAATTCAGTATTATTATAAGTACAATCTATAGTACATTTAAAATCATATTTACTAAATGCCTCTTTAAGAATAGCTTCAATATTTTTATTAAGGTTTTCTTTAAAATTTTTATTTATATAGCTTTCCTCTTCTTTATTATCTTCTTTTTTGGAAATTGTACTTACAGAAAGTTCCTTTTCATAAGAATCAATAGCTTCATTTAAAAACACTTCACCTTTTGTAAAAAATGTTATTATAGGATTTAAAATAACAGCTATAAGTATAAGTCCTAAGACAAATTTAATATATTTTTTCATTTTATTATCAGGACATATAAGCTCTATTGCTGATATAAAAATTAAAGTTGTCACTAAGTTAACTACAAAGGTCTTTACTGCCTCCATTTTACTATCCTCCTACTATAAACTTTCCAGCTGAGGCTATTATTGCAAAAAGTACAAAAAACATTAAACTTACACTTAAAATGCAAGATAAAAGTAGAATCATAGAATTTCCAGCCCCTGCAATTGAAGAGGTTATTCTTTTATCGCTTATTGGCTCTACTAAAGCTGAGGACATCTTATATATAAATGAAATTAATACAATCTTAATTATGGGATGAAGTATGATAAACACTAATATTAAAAGCCCTATACTACTTATTGCATTTTTTATAACAAGAGAATATCCTGCAACAGAGGTTATTGCATCTGAAAATGCTTTTCCTACAATTGGAATAAAATTATCTACTGCAAATTTTGTTGTTTTTAAAGCTACTGCATCTATTGTGCTTGAAGTAATTCCTCTTATTGTTAAAGTGGCAATAAATATAGTAATTACTCCTCCTTGAATCCAAAGAGTAATTTGTTTTATGCTTTTACATAAATTGTCTATTTTATGCTCCTCTGATAAATTATTAGCAAACTCTAATACAAAAGATATTAATATAAGGGGAATTATAATAGTTACATATATCTTAGGAATTATTAATACTCCTGCAAGAATTATTGGGTCAAGAGTAGCTGCTTGAGTAAATCCTCCACTTAAAGCAATTATAGAAACAAGAACTGGCAAAATTGCATTCATAAAATCTGATATTCCATAAATAACATCCTTTGCTATGGAAATAGATACTAAAAAACTTTTTGAAAGAATTAAAATCAAAACTAAATAACAAGCATAAAATGCAATATTTGATATGCTATTAGAAGATAAAGCATCTTGAAGATTTTTTAAAAGAGAACATAATATTGCTATTACTACCATTGAAAGAGCTAATTTTAAAACTGTACCTACTTCTTTAAAAATAAGTGATACTATTGCCTTTAAAATAACAGAAAAAGAAATATTTCCTTCTCCATTTTTTATATAACTTTTTATATATTCCGCTGGATTTAAATCATTAATAAGCTCTACATCACTTTTCATATTGTCTATGTAAGTATATAAGCTATTTAAATTATTATTTATACTTTCATCAGTATATTCTTCTAAAATTTCATCTTCTGTTAATGCTTCATCTGCCTTGCAATTTAAAGGTGTTAAAAAAATTATAAAAATTAGTAGAATAAAAATTTTTCTCATAAACTACCTCTATAATATTTCAAGTATGGAATTTAATACTGCCATAAGAATTGGTATTGCTAAAATAAGTATGAATAATTTCCCAGAAAACTCTACTTTAGAAGCAAGGGTACCTGCTCCTGCATCTTTACATATTTCACTACAAAAAGAAGCAAGATAGGCAATCCCTATTATTTTTAATATAACTCCTAAATACAAGCCATCAATTCCTGCTTTTTCTGCTATACTTTTTAAAAATGTTATTATTTCATTTATCTGTCCTATTGAATAAATAAATACCATTACTCCAGAACAAAGAAGGACTAAAATAGCTAAATCTCCTCTTTTATCCTTAAATAAAAGATACAAAAAAAGTGCAATAAATATAAATCCAATTATCTTTAATATATCCATATATATATCACCTAAAACATAAACATTGTTTTAACAGTAGAGAAAAGCTGACTTATTAGTGAAATAACCATAATTAAAATAACAACAATTCCAGCTATGTTTGTTATTGCTGCTATTTCACTCTTTCCACTGCTTGTTAATACCTTATCTAAAATAACAAGTATTATTCCAGCTCCTCCAATTTTAAAAAGTATACTTATATCAAGCATTTAAATCCTCCTATATAATGAAAATTAATATCATTGCACCAAAACACACTCCTAAATATCTATACATTTTAGTATTTACTTTCGATAACTCTAAGGCCTCTGATAAATTTACCTTTAAATTCTCTAAAGCTAAATTAAATATCTTCTCTTGACCATAGCTATACGTACTTCCAAGAGATTTTAAAAAATCCTCTAAAATATTTTTATCTTCTTTATAAAAGTAAAATTCTTCTTCTTTTTTTAAATATGCTTTCTTAAATGCTTTATATAACCCATCATCAGATAAATTTTTAACACTTTCTAATATTACCTCTTTAAAAGGAGATGTTGTTTTTTCTCCTACAATTAAAAGAGCTTCTGGAAGAGGAGTTGTGTTAAATATAACTTCATTTTGAAGAAATATTATTGCTTTATTTGCTTCTTTTAAGTGAAGGTATCTTTTTTTAAAGCTCTCTCCATAGAAATATCCAATGAAGGAAGAAATTAAAAATAATATAATGCCTAAAGTAACTTTAAAAATTTTCTTTCACCTTCCTTTTCCATTTTATAAATGCTCTTTATCTCTCCTACTTTATCTTTATTAGAAAGAACAATAACATAATCTAATATTTTATTATCTAAAATATCTTTAAACACACTTCTAAAAAATAAATCATAAATATCAAAGCCATGAAGGGTTGAAATTACAGAAACTCCAGAATTAAAGGCCATAACTAAAGACTCTATATCCTCCTTTGAGCCAATTTCATCACATATTATAACCTCTGGTGCAAGGCTTCTTATTGCCATAATCATTCCTTGGCTTTTAAGGCAATTATCTAACACATCACTCCTTATTCCAATATTCATTTGAGGAACTCCCATGTAACATCCTGCAATTTCACTTCTTTCATCTATAATTGTAATTCTCTTTCCTTTACTTGAAAGACTTCTTGCAATATCTCTTAAGAGAGTTGTTTTTCCACACTTTGGAGGGGATATTATCAATGTATTATTTACCCTATTATTTTTAAATATAAATTTCATAATATTTTTAGAGGCACCTATTACTTCCCTAGAAATTCTTATATTAAGTGAAGATATATTTCTTATGGTTTTTATTTTATTATTTTCCATCACACATTCCCCAGCAATGCCTACTCTATGTCCTCCCTTAATAGTTATAAAACCCTGTTTTATTTCTTCTTCATAGGCATATAAAGAGAAATTTGAAATTCTTTGAAGAATATAATTTAAATCATCACTTGATATGATATGTGAAGTAAGAATCTCTTTGTTGTGCAAGATTAATATTAAGGGCCTTTTTATTCCTATTCTTATTTCTTCTAAGCCTTTATCCATAGTATAACCACTTATAGTATTTCTTATACATTCTGGGAAAATATATATAAAATCTTCCTCCATAAAAAATTCACTTCCTCTTTATCTCTGTTTACTTAATTACTATTTTTAAAACTTAACAATTATTACATTAACTTTTAAAAAAAGAAGATTGAATATATTAGCCTTATCAAGTTATCTAAAATTTAATAGAGATATAATTTATTAATAATAAAAAAAGATTAAAGATACTAAATTTTAATATCTTTAATCCCTTTTCATTTTATCAGGAAATCATATCATTGCGTTAACTTAGAGCTATAAGGACAGAAAAAGCAAAGAAATAATTGACACTTTTTTACTTTACAAATATGTATTCACATTCTTCTTTTGAAGTTCCTAAGACTTTACTTATAGAGCCATCTTCTGAACATTTATATATACTCTCAATATTATCTACTCCATTAACTCCAATAACTAAAACATTTCCTTCTTCATCTATACTTAAACCTTTTTCTTCTTTTATAGCTGAAGGAAAATCATAAATAAGCCTATGATATTCTCCTTCTTTTTTTACTTCATATAAAGAAAGACTATCATTTTTAAAACTTCCTAAAACATAATAACAATCATTGCTTTTTACAACATCAAATATTGTAACCAAACTATCTGTAAGAGTTACATCTAAGTTATTTTTAACATCAAATAATTTTAAAGCCTTTGAATTATCTAATTTTTCTTCTAAAAACACAACTCCATCATCAGTACTTTTTAAAAATTGTATAAAACCTTCTTTAACCTCTTTTATTTCCTCATCTTTTTCATTCTTTATGTTGTATTTAAATAATCCATTAGTTATATTATTATCATCTTTTCCAACTCCATAATAAATAAGTTCATCTTCACTTAACCAATCTATACATGTTCCATTTATTGTAGCAGAATTTTTAATCTCAACATCCTTTCCATCACTTAAAGATATTACATGAGGACTATAGCTCATTATGTCTTCTGCACCTTTTATTGGTTCATTTTTAAAAAACAATAAGTATTTTCCTCCAGGAGATAATTTATATTTTTCTTCACTTCCATCTAAAGAATTTAATTCTATTTCCTTTCCAGAAAAAAATGCTTTAAACTTTCCATCCTCTTTAAATATGTAATTTCCATTTATATAATCAAAAAATAATATTACCTTTTTTTCATTAAGCTTTTCATATTTTTCATCATTTAAGTTAAGATTTTTATATGTACTATCTATATTTTCAACTATTGCACCTTTATTTAGTTTTATTCCTTCTACATTTTCTTTTATATTTATTCCTTCATTATTACATGAAATAAGAGAAAATGAGCATAATAAAAAAGCTACAATAGCCACTTTTTTTATTTTGTCAATTTTCATCTATTCTCCCTCATAATATAATAAATTCTCAAAAACTTTACTTCTATATAATCATACTCTTTAATTTTTTTAAATACAATAGTTGTAACAAAGATGTAATTCCTTCTTAACTAAAATTTCAATTAATGTTATACTAAAGGTATTACATTGAAAGGATGATTATATTATGGCATTAGACGGAATTTTTTTACATAATCTATTACAAGATTTAAATCCTATACTTATAGATTCAAAAATTGACAAAATTAATCAGCCTGAAAAGGATGAAATAATTTTGACACTTAGAAAAAATAGAACAAATTATAAGCTTTTAATATCAGCTTCTTCTAAATTTCCAAGACTTCATTTTACAAAAATACAAAAAGAAAATCCATTAAAAGCTCCTATGTTTTTAATGGTTTTAAGAAAATATCTATTAAATGGGAAAATTAAAGAAGTTACTCAAAAAGATGGTGATAGAATTGTAATTTTCACCATAGAAGCTAAGGATGAAATGGGGTTTGATAGTGAATATTCATTAATTGTTGAAATAATGGGAAGACACTCTAATATATCTTTGGTAAGAAATAGAGATAATTATGTTGTGGAGTCTATAAAGCATATAACTCCTAATATAAATAGTTATAGAGTTCTTTATGCTGGAGCTAATTATGTATTTCCTCCAAGTTCAAAAAAACTTAATCCATTAACAGTTTCTAAGGAAGATTTTATTAATTTTACAAAAGAAAATAATTTCACTTTTGATAAGGATTTCTTTTTTAATAGCTTTACTGGAGTTTCTAAGACATTTTCAAAAGTATTATATGAAAATTCTTTAAAAAATGATATTAAAGAAAATGAAGAAATATTTAAATACTTTATTGATTCTATAAATGCCCCAGCGTATTATGGAATTTACAAAAATGATGATGGTTTATATAAAGATTTTTATTCTCATAAACTAAGTGATAATAAAGAAAATATCATAGAATTTTCTTCTCCTTCAGAAATGCTTGATGATTTCTTTAAAGAAAAGGATAAGCAAGATAGAATTTCAAATAGAACAGCTAATCTTCAAAAGCTTATTCATACAAATATTGAAAGATGTAATAAAAAAACTAAAATACTAAATGAAAATATTAAAGAAGGAAAGGAAAAAGAAAGTTATAAGATAAAGGGAGATTTACTTACTTCTTACATTTATACTTTAAAAAAGGGAGATAAAAAAACAAAGGTTTTAAATTTTTATAATACTAATGAAGAGGAGTATATAGAAATTTCTTTAGATGAAAATAAAACTCCATCTGAAAATGTACAAATGTATTATAAAAAATACAATAAACTAAAAAAATCTGAAGAATGGGCTTTTGAACAGCTTGAAAAAAATAATGAAGAGCTTGAATATTTAAATTCAGTACTAACAAATATATTAAATGTAGATTCTTATGAAGAAATTGAAGATATAAAAAGAGAACTTATAGAAACTGGCTACATACGCTTTAAAAAGGAAAAAGGAGCTAAAAGACAAAAAGAAGGAAAGCCTCTTCATTTTGTAACTTCTAAAGGCTATGATATTTATGTTGGAAAAAATAATCTTCAAAATGATTATCTTTCACTAAAATTTGCAGGGAAATTTGATTTATGGCTT
>JALFQD010000067.1 GCA_022785265.1 Clostridium sp.
GGTAATGCAAGAGAAGCTATAACTCTTATAACTTTGCCTTTTGTTAAATCTGTTTCTTTCATTTTTTGCTCCACTTTTATATTTTTAAATTCATCTTTTTTTCTATTATATATTATTATCAGATTTCTGAAAACTAATCACCAACTAAAAAAATAAGAAGGGACTGTCGCACAAAGAAATTTCATAACAATATATAGTGACTAATCACTTAGCAAAGTACTATATATTGTATTAATATTTCTTGATGCAACAGCCCTTCTTTTAAATTTTAATATTCTGGTTCTTTATATAATAGTTCTCTTTTTTCTATTATATCTTTTTCATATACATCCTTCATCCAGTTTTCTTTTTCTATTTCTTCAATTGCAACTGAAATACTTCCAAGAGAAGTACCTGCCACTTCTGAAACTACTTTTGCAATTTTATTTGCTAATTCTTTTTTTACTTCTTCACTTCTTCCTGGATAAAGCTTTATATTAACATGTGGCATATGAAATTCTCATCACCTTTCAATTATTTATCTAACTCTTCTCTAAGACCTTCTACAAATTTAAAGGCTTCCTTTCTATCTTCATGAAGTCTTCTTACAACTGCACTTCCTACAATTACTCCATCGCAGTATCCTTTTAATTCCTTAACTGCTTCTCTTGAAGATATTCCAAATCCTAGACATATTGGAACTTCTGTATTAGACTTTACTGTATTTAAATATTCAGTTAAATCTGCTCTAAAGCTTGTTCTTTCTCCTGTTGTACCTGTTGAAGATACACAATAAACAAAGCCTTTAGTTCCTGTTATTATTTTCTTTATTCTATCATGAGAAGTTGGTGCTACTAAAGGTATTAGATATAATCCATTTTTCTCTGTCTTTTCTTTTAATTCTGCTCTTTCTTCAAGAGGGATATCTGGAACTATAAGTCCATCAAAACCAGATTTTCCTGCATCTTCTAAGAATTTATCAACTCCATAGTTAAATATTAAATTATAATATACCATTATAACTAATGGAATTTCACTTTCTTCTCTTACATCTTTACCTACTTTAAAAACATCCTTAACCTTAACTCCACCCTTTAATGCTCTTATATAGCTTTCTTGTATTACAGGACCATCTGCTAGTGGGTCTGAAAATGGAATTCCAATTTCTACAATACTTGCTCCCTTTTTTTCAAGCTTTAAGATTGTCTTTACTGTCTTTTCTAAGCTAGGGTCTCCATTTGATATAAATGGAATTAATGCTTTTTTATTTTCTTCTTTTAATTTATTAAAAACTTTGTCTATTCTATTCATATTACTTGTGCTCCTCTAAGTATTTTAATATAGTATCCATGTCCTTATCTCCTCTTCCTGAGATATTTATAATAACAACATCGTCCTTTGAAAGAGTTTTTGCATATTTTTTAGCATAAGCTACTGCATGGGCAGATTCTATTGCTGGAATTATTCCTTCCACTTTTGTTAAGTAAAGAAGTGCTTCCATAGCTTCGTCATCTGTTATAGCAACATATTCTGCTCTACCTGTATCACAAAGATATGCATGTTCTGGACCAACTGATGGATAATCAAGCCCTGCTGATATTGAATAAGCTTCCTTAATTTGTCCATCATCATCTTTTAAAACATAACTCATCATTCCATGCAAAACTCCTGGAGTTTTTGTTTGTAAAGCTGCTCCATGCATTCCTGTTTCTATTCCAAGTCCAGCTGCCTCAACTCCAATAAGCTTTACATCTTTTTCTTCTATAAATGGAGCAAATATTCCTATTGAATTACTTCCTCCTCCAACTGGTGCTATTACTGCTGTTGGAAGCTTTCCTTCCTTTTCTAAGCATTGTGCTTTTGCTTCATCTCCAATAATTCTTTGGAATTCTTTAACCATTACTGGATATGGATGTGGACCTGCTGCTGTCCCCATTACATAATATGTATCTTCAACATTAGTAACCCAGTATCTTATAACCTCATTTACAGCATCTTTTAATGTTCTGTTACCACTTTTTACTGGAACTACTTCTGCTCCTAAAAGCTCCATCTTTTTAACATTTAAGGCTTGTCTTTTTATATCTTCTTCACCCATAAATATTTTACATTCCATTTTAAATTTTGCAGCTACTGTAGCTGTTGCAACTCCATGTTGTCCTGCTCCTGTTTCTGCTACTATTTTCTTTTTACCCATTCTTTTTGCTAAAAGAACTTGTCCTATTGCATTATTTATTTTATGAGCTCCTGTATGATTTAAATCTTCTCTCTTTAAATATATCTTAGCTCCTCCTAAATCTTCAGTCATGTTTTCTGCAAAATCTAAGGTGCTTGGTCTTCCAACATATTCTTTTAAGTAATATTTATATTCATCCATAAATGCCTTATCATTTATAGCTTTTTCATATTCTTCCTCTAATTCTTGTAATGCATTCATTAATGTCTCTGGAACGTATTGTCCACCAAATTGGTTAAATCTTCCTTTCATTATATTCCCTCACTTCATTTATTAATCTTTTTATTTTTTCTTTGTCTTTTTTTCTTATACCATTTTCTATAGTTTCAACTCCTGAAGAAGTATCAATACCATATGGTTTTACATTTTCCATAGCTTCTAATACATTTTCTTCATTTATTCCTCCAGCTATAAAAAACTTTTTGTTAACATTTATTTCTTTTAAATATTTCCAAGGAAATAATTCTCCACTTCCTGGATTACTTCCATCTAAAAGTAAAGTTTCTACATTAAAGTCATTTGCCTTAATTAAATCATCTTTACTTTTAATTCCTACTGCCTTCCATATTTCACAATTTGTTTTATCTTTTAAATAATCTATAAAATCATTATCTTCATCTCCATGAAGCTGAATTATATCTAATGGTAAGTTTTTCACAACCTCTATTATATACTCTTTTGAGTTATTTCTAAATACTCCCACAGATTTTATATCTTTATCTAGTGCTTTTAAAAGTTCTTTTCCATTTTCTATGTTTACTTTTCTCTTACTTTCTGCAAAAACAAATCCTATGTAATCAGGCTTTAATTCATTAATATAATCTATCTCTTCAAGAGTTGTTATACCACATATTTTTATAAGCATATTACTCACCCTTAAATTTTTTAAATTCCTCTTTAAATTCTTCATTTCTAATGTTTCTCATAAACATCTCACCAACTAATACAGCATCTGCACCCATAGATTTTATTTTTCTTAAATCATCTACAGTATGCATTCCACTTTCAGATACAATAACCTTATTCTTTGGAACATATTTTATTAAATCCTTTGTAATATCTAAAGTTGTTACAAAAGTTTTTAAATTTCTATTATTTATTCCTATTATTTCTCCTCCAGCTTCTAAGGCTATATCTAACTCTTCCTTATTATGAACCTCTATTAAAGGCTCAAGCTTAAATTTTACACACTCATCATAAAATTCTTTAAGCCTTTCTTTAAGCTCTGCAACTATAAGAAGTATTCCAGAAGCCCCTAAAACCTTAGCTTCATAAATTTGATAAAAATCAATTATAAAATCCTTTCTAAGAATTGGAGTATCACTTAAAGCCTTTACCTTCTTTAAATTCTCATCACTTCCTTGAAAGAAATCCTCCTCTGTTAAAACTGAAAAAGCATCAATTCCAAGCTCTCTATAAAGCTTCTCAATCTCCTCTACATTAAAATCAGGAAGAATTAACCCCTTAGAAGGAGAAGCCTTCTTATACTCACCAATAACAGAAAGCCCAGGCTTTTTTAAAGCATTCCTAAACTTATTCTCCTCAGTCCCTTCAATAAGAGCCTCAGCTTGCCTCTTTACCTCCTCCAAAGGAACCAATTTTTTTCTCTCCTCAACCCTCTTCCTCTTCTCAGCAACAATCTTATCAAGTATCAAATCTTTCTCCCCTTTTCTTTTTGCCTATTTTTCTATTAAAAGATAATTTTCATTTTTTATGTTAACTTGTTTAATAAAATATCAGCTTTCTTATTTTATGAAGTAGTGACTTGGAGCCTGTAAATACTTACTTCCATTTAATCATAAGAAACTTGATATTTTTCATTTATTCAAAGCTACTTTTCCTATTTTGCGAAGACTCGACTTGGAGCCTGTCAATAAAAAAAGTATCTTTGTACTTAAACATACAAGCTTTTTTTACATTCACTTGTTTAGTAAAATATCAGTTTTCTTATTTTATGAGGTAGTGACTTGGAGCCTGTCGACGGAACAACCGAATAACATAAGAAAACTGATATTTTTGAACCAAGTTTACCTAATAAGAACTATGCTTCCTTTAATTCATTGTACTTAGCTAATGCAGTTCCTTCGTCTAGTAGCTTATTTGCCAAAGCAATTCCTTCTTCTATAGAATCTGTAATTTTTCCTGCAAAGAATCCTGCTCCTGCATTTAAAACTACTATATCTCTTTGAGGTCCTTTCTTTCCATTTAATATATCTATTATTATCTTAGCATTTTCTTCTGCTTCTCCCCCTGCAATATCTTTTATATCTGCATAAGGAATTCCATAATCTTTTGGGTCTAAAGTAAACTTTCTAAGTTTTCCATCTTTAAGCTCACAAACCGTTGAAGTTGTAGTTGTTGTTAATTCATCTAATCCATCATTTCCATGAACAACTAAAGCTCTATCAAGTCCAAGTCCTAATAAAACACTTCCTATAGCATCAATTAAGGTTTCATCATAAACGCCCATAAGTTGTCCTGTAAGTGGTGCTGGATTTAAAAGTGGTCCAAGCATATTAAATATTGTTCTTGTTCCAAGCTCTCCTCTTTCTTTTCCTACATTTTTCATTCCACCATTATATGAAGGTGCAAGTAAAAATACCATTCCTTTTTCTTCTAATATTTTTTCACTTTCTTCTTTTGAATAGTCAGTTTTTATGCTTAGTGCTTGAAGTACATCAAGGCTTCCACTTTTACTTGAAACTGCTCTATTTCCATGCTTTGCAACCTTAACTCCACCTGAAGCTAAAACTATTGCTACTGCTGTTGAAATATTAAAGGTCTTTGCTCCATCTCCTCCAGTTCCACAACAGTCTATTAAATGTTCTTTATCTTTAATATCTATCTTTAAAGTATGACTTCTTAAAGCCTTTGCAGCTCCTAAAAGTTCTTCTGGTGTTTCTCCTTTAGCCTTTAATCCAACTAAAAATCCACCTTTTTGTGCAGAAGTTGTAGTTCCACTCATTATTTCATTCATAACATCAGCCATTTCATCAGCTGTTAAGTCTTCTCTTGCTATTACCTTTTTTATTGCTTCTTTAATTTCCATAACATATACCCTCCACAAAATTTCTTATCATTCTTTTTCCTTTTGGTGTAAATACAGATTCAGGGTGAAATTGTAATCCATATATTTTTTTAGTTCTATGTTTAATTGCCATTATTACATGGTCATCAACAGTTTCTCCAATTACTTCAAGTTCTTTAGGAAGTGATGTTCTTTCTACAACCAATGAATGATATCTCATAATTTCAATCTTTCTTGAAATTCCTTCAAAAATATCATTTCCCTTTACTTGTATTATTGAGCTTTTACCATGAAATATTTCCTTTGCTCTTACTACATTTCCTCCAAAAGCTACTGCTATTGCTTGATGTCCTAGACATATTCCAAGGACTGGTATATCATCTCCAAAACTTTTTATTATATTTATTGACTCTCCTGAATCTTCTGGTCTTCCAGGTCCTGGTGAAATAACTATTCCATTAGGTTTAAGCTTTTTAAGTTCTTCAACTGTTATTTCATCATTTCTAAATATTTTTACCTCATCAAATTCTCCTATGTATTGATAAAGATTATATGTAAATGAGTCATAATTATCTATTAAAGCTATCATTATCTTAATGCCTCCTTTAATGCTAATAATTTATTTTGAATTTCCTCAAATTCCTTTTCTGGAACTGAATCATACACTATTCCTGCACCTGCTTGAAGATAAGCTGTTTTTCCTTTTATAACAAAGGTTCTTATTGCAATACACATGTCCATATCTCCTCCATAAGAGAAATATCCAACTGTTCCTGAATAAACTCCTCTTTTAACATCTTCAAGCTCTTCAATAATTTCCATTGCTCTTATTTTTGGTGCTCCTGAAACAGTACCTGCTGGAAGACATGCTGTTAATGCATCAAAAGCATCCTTTCCTTCCTCAATTTCTCCAACAACTTGACTTGTTATATGCATAACATGTGAAAATCTTTCAACCTTCATAAAATCTTTTACTTCAACTGTTCCTATTTTACTTACTTTACCTATGTCATTACGTCCTAAATCCACAAGCATTACATGTTCTGCTCTTTCCTTTATATCTGCCATAAGCTCAGTTTCAAGGTTTCTATCCTCTTCCTCTGTTGCTCCTCTTTTTCTTGTTCCTGCTATTGGATTTGTTATAACTTCTTTTCCTTTTAAAGATACAAGACTTTCTGGAGAAGAACCAACTACTTGATAGTCCTCATAATCAATAAAATACATATATGGAGAAGGATTTTCTGCTCTTAAATTTCTATAAATCTCAAAAGGTGTTTTTTCTGTTTCACAATACATTCTTTGAGATAAAACAACTTGAAATATATCTCCTGCTTTTATGTACTCTTTAGCTTGTTTTACATTTTCTATAAACTTTTCTCTACTTGTTGCAAACTTAAAGTTTACTGGATTACCCTTTTCAACACTTTCAAATACATATGGCTTTTGAAGAAGAGATATAAAATAATTTTTTTGCTCTTCTATTAATTCTTTATATTCTTTTTTATCATCTTTAAAAATATTATCTACTACATAAACCTTATGAGTAAAGTGGTCATAACATATGTATCTTTTATAAAAATTAAATCTTACAATAGGAGCTTTTATATCATCTTCATTTACAAAATTTAATCTTTTTTCATAAAATGCAGCTGTATCATAACCCATATAACCAATAGCTCCACCTTTAAAAGGGAATGGATTGCTTTCATATTCAAAATCAATCTTTACCTCTTCTTTTACCTTTTTTATATCAATAAGTTCGTTTCCTACTATTTCTTTATATGAATTTTCTCCTAAGAATGAATATCTTCCAAAACGATTTTCTTTACTTCCACCTTCTAATATAAATCTATTTTTTC
>JALFQD010000112.1 GCA_022785265.1 Clostridium sp.
TATAGATTCTAAAAATGCTTTAACTCCTGAAGAATCAATATTTACTTCTCCTCTTGTTACAATTTTTACAACCATAAATATAAATAGTAATGCAGCTATTATTGAAGAAATCTTAGCTATTACAGCACCTAGCTTACCAAGCTTTATTTGAAGAGGAGTTTCTTCCTCATCCATTTGAAGAGTTTCTGCAATTTTACCCATTTCGGTATTATCACCAATACCAGTAACTAGCATTGTTCCTTTACCATAAGCAATTAAAGTACCTGTAAATCCCATATTGCTTTGTTTTGCTGGAATTGGGTCTTGAATTTGCTTTTGTCCTTTAACATCTATTTCTTCTAAAGGAATAATAGCATTTGCATCTTTTTTAACATCATCAGATTCTCCAGTAAGCATATCTTCTCTTACTTTTAAATCTACAGTTTCAATAAATCTACCATCTGCTGGAACCATATCTCCAGTTTCAAGATAAACTATATCACCAGGGACTAAGTCACTCTTAGAAACATTCATAACTTTACCATTTCTAAGAACTTTAACTTCAATATCTTCGGTCATCTTAGCCAAAGCTTCTGCAGCTTTTTTAGATTTTCCTTCTGTAACAATACCAATAGTAATACCAATTGCTACAGCACATACTATACCAATTGCATCATAATATTCTCCTATAATTGCACTTACTAAAGCTGCAACTAAAAGAATTATCATCATTGGTTCAAGAAGAGCATCTTTTATATCATCTAAAAGACTTCCCTCTTCTTTTTTGGAAAATTCGTTTTTACCAAACTTTTCACTTCTAGTTTTTACTTCTGAATCTGATAACCCTTTTTCAGCATTAACACCTTGCTCTTTTAAGCAGTCATCAATCTTCTCTTTAAAATACTTCATATAATACTACTCCTTATCTGTAATCTGCTACAATATCGCTTAATCTTATATGATTAGTTCCTTCTCCTAAAGCAGCAAATTTCCATTCTCCATTGTGTTTATACACTTCACCTACAATAAGAGCTGTTTTTCCTGAATAATCATCAGTTAAATTATATTTAATAAGTTCTTTTTTTGAACTATTATCAGCTATTCTTATATAGGCATTTTTAATCATTCCAAAATCCTGTTTTCTTGATTCACATGCATATATATTGATTACAAATACTAACTTATTTACATCTTTATTAATTTTAGATAAATCAATTAATATCTGTTCATCATCGCCATCACCTTCACCAGTTAAATTATCACCAGTGTGAATGACACCACCACATTTGCTTTTTAAATTACCAAAATAAATTAAATCATCTTTATTTTGAAGCTTATCATTTTTAAGCATTAAAACTGATGCATCTAAATCTATATCAGCAGTTTTTTTCTTTCCAAATAAACCATGCTTAACTTCAACAGGGTCCCAGCCTAAACCAACTAATAAGTTTTTTAAGCCAGCATTATTTTTAGTTAAGTCAATTCTTTGACCCTTTACCAAACTAATACTCATATTTTTCCTCCATTACACTTACACTTTTGTTAATTAAACATTTAATCCAAAGTTTCTGCAAAGAGCAGCAAGACCACCTGCAAAGCCACTTCCTATAGCATTAAACTTCCATTCTCCATTATGTTTGTATAATTGTGCAACAACTATTGCAGTTTCAACAGAGAAATCTTCTCCTAAATCATATCTTATTAACTCTTCATCATTTTCTTGGTTTACAACTCTTACATAAGCATTAGAAACTTGTCCAAAGTTTTGTCCTCTTTCATCAGCTTCATGTATTGTAACTGTAAAGTTAATCTTTGTTATTCTTGCTGGAATAAGACTTAAATCTATTACTATTTGTTCATCGTCGCCTTCGCCTTCACCAGTAAGGTTATCACCTAAATGTTCTATAGCTCCTGATTCATGTTTTAGATTGTTATAGAATATAAAGTCTAAATCCTCATGAACTTTATCATCATCACCACAACAAAAAGCTGCAGCATCTAAGTCAAAATCATATCCTCCATCATATTTATTAGTGTCCCAGCCTAAACCAACTAATATTTTTTTTAATGACTTGTTTCCTTTTGTTAGGTCAATTTTCTGACCTTTTTTTAGCATAATTCCCATTTTTGCTTCCTCCTAG
>JALFQD010000127.1 GCA_022785265.1 Clostridium sp.
AATAGCTTTTATATATTTTTCTCTTTGACTATGTAAATTATCAAATATTCCACTTATTTTGTCATTTATTCCATTAAAAAATATTCCTACAATATGTATTTCTATAACTTTTCCACTTTTATTCTTATATAATGTGCTAAACTCTGCCCCTGGAATAACCTCTAAATTATTAACTTTTCTAGGCTCTTTTATTGCAAAGGTATTATGGTCTGTTATTGCAATAGCTCTTAAATTTTCATCTTCAGCATCTTTAATCGTTTCTTCTACTGTTCTCATACCATGAGATTTTGTTGTGTGAATATGTAAATCAATGCCATCTTTTGATATTTTATTGTTCATAATAACCACTTCCCCAAATAATAAAAATTAATTATCTTAGGATATATTATAATATGAATATAGTATTTTGTCTAAACATTATAAAAATAAAAAAAGCATAGTGAATATATTATTTTGCTCTTCCGCCCTGTTAGCTCCAAGTCAACGCAAAGTAATAATTCACACTTTTTAATTATCTATAGCTTTTTCTTAAGTATTTTGCTGTGATAGTATCTCCTTTTTCTATCATTTCTTCTGGTGTGCCTTTAAATACTACTTCTCCTCCATTTTTTCCGCCATCTGGTCCAATATCTATTATATAGTCTGCTTGTTTCATCACTTCTGTATTATGCTCAATTATTATAATTGTATTTCCTCTATCAACCATTTTATTAAACAAATCTAACAATTTTTCAATATCTGACATATGAAGACCTGTTGTTGGCTCATCTAAAATATAAATATTTCCTTGTTTATATAAGTCTTTTGCAAGCTTTATTCTTTGTCTTTCACCACCTGATAATGTGCTTGTTGCTTGTCCTAAAGTTAAATAAGAAAGTCCAACTTCTTTCATAGCCATTAATTTTTTTATTATGCTACTACTCTCTTTAAAGAATTCTATTGCTTCATCAACATTTAATGATAAAACTTCCATAATATTTTTGCCTTTATATTTATAGGATAATGCTTCTTTTGAATATCTAGTTCCATTACATTCTTCACATACAGTAGTTATAGGGTCCATAAAAACTAATTCAGTAACTATACTCCCTTTACCCTTACATACCTTACAAGCTCCCTTTGAATTAAAACTAAAAAGTCCTGGGTCTACATTATTTTCTGTTGCAAATAATTTTCTTATTTCATCTAACATACCAAGGTAAGAAGCAGGCATAGAACGGTTAGTAGCTGTTATTGGCTCTTGGTCTACTATAACCACATCTTCTTTATATTCTTTTGCAAAAACTTCAGTTATCAATGTACTTTTTCCTGAACCTGCTACGCCTGTAACTACTGTCATTACATTTAATGGAATATCAATATTAACATTTTTAAGATTGTAAAGGTTAGCATTTCTAATACTTAAGGTTTTATTTATTTTTCTAACATTCTTTTTTAAAGGAATAGAACTTTTCATAGCCTTTGAAGTTAATGTATCTGCTTTTAATAAATCCTCATAGCTTCCTTGAAAACAAATAGTTCCTCCATTTTTCCCTGCATTTGGTCCTATATCTACAATATAGTCAGCTATTTCTATTACATCTTTATCATGTTCTACTACTAAGACTGTATTTCCCTTATTTCTAAGATTAATAAGCAAATCATTCATTCTATGCACATCTCTTGGATGAAGACCTGTACTTGGCTCATCAAAAATATATGTCATATTATTCAAAGAACTTCCCATATACCTTACAAGCTTTAACCTTTGAGCTTCTCCTCCTGATAGGCTTGTAGATAATCTATTTAAATGAAGATATGGAAGACCAATATCAATTAATCTTGTTAAAGATTTAACTAAAGAATTAACTAATGTTTCTGCTCTTTTATCCTTTATCTTTAAAAGAACTTCTCTTAATTCTGTAAATTCCATTTCACACATATCAGCTATGGAATAACCTTCTATTTTACAATTTAACACTTTATTATTTAATCTTCTACCATTACATATTGGACATATTTTTTCTTCTACTAAGTTTTTTGATTTATTTTTAGTAGAATCACTCATATTGCTTAAATCTCTTTTTAAATATTTTCTTTCATATTCATTCTGAAGACCTTCAATTATCTTCTTACCTTTTTTGTCATTACAGCCATATAAAAGTAAATTTAATTCTTCTTTTGAGTAATCTTTTATAGGTTTATCTAAATCAAAAAATCCACTTTTTGCATATTGACTCCAATACCATGAGCCTGGCTTAAATAAGCTATCATCAAGAGGACCATCATTCCATGATTTATTTTTATCTAATATAGTATCTAAATTTACTGTTGTTACCTTTCCAAGCCCTGAACAATTTAAACACATACCATTAGGGTCATTAAAAGAAAAATATGAAGCAGTTCCAACATAAAGAGAACCAATTCTTGAATATAATAACCTTAAAACTGAATATAAATCTGAAATAGTTCCTACAGTAGAGCGAATATTTCCCCCAAGACTTTTCTGGTCAACTATTACAGAGGCTGTTAAATTTTCTATCTGCTATACTTGAGGTTTCTCATATTTAGGAAGTCTTCCCCTAATAAATGCTGAATATGTTTCATTTATTTT
>JALFQD010000135.1 GCA_022785265.1 Clostridium sp.
ATCTGTTTAGTTAAAAGCTTTGTAAATAGCCTTTATTCCCTTTTCAAAATCATCATTTTCTATTCCAACAAGAATATTCATTTCTGATGAACCTTGGTCTATCATTCTTACATTTACATCTGCTTCTGATAAAGCTGTAAATACAGTAGCTGCTACCCCTTTCTTTCTAGCCATTCCCTTACCAACAGTAGCTATTAATGCCATGTTTGGATGAACTATTATAGAGTCAGGATTGCAAGTTCTTTTTATTTCTTCAACTATTTTTTCTTTCTTATTCTTTAATTCACTATCAGAAATAACTACACATACTGAATCAATTCCTGAAGGCATGTTTTCAAAAGAAACTCCATTCATTTCTAATACACCAAGAACTTTTCTACAGAATCCCATTTCTGAATTCATCATAGCTTTTTCTATTGATATTACTGTGAAATCTTTTTTACCAGCTATTCCTGTTAATACCTTTGATTCATCATCTTTAGTTTCAGGCACTATAAATGTTCCTTTATCTTCTGGCTTATTTGTGTTCTTTATGTTTATTGGAATTCCACTTTCTCTAACTGGGAAAATAGCATCTTCATGAAGTACAGAAGCTCCCATATAAGAAAGTTCTCTTAATTCTTTATATGTAATTTCATCTATTGCTTTAGGATTTTCTACAATTCTTGGGTCTGCCATTAAGAAACCAGATACGTCTGTCCAGTTTTCATATAAATCTGCATTTATGCTTGCTGCAACTAATGCTCCAGTTACATCAGAACCACCTCTTGAGAAAGTAACTATGTTTCCATCTTTATCTGCCCCATAAAATCCTGGTATTACTGCTCTTTCTATATTTTTTAATTTTTCACTTAATGCTACCTTTGTTGCTTCCATATCTAATGAACCATCATGAGTAAATACAACAACATCTTTAGCATCTACAAATTCATATCCTAAATAAGCTGCTAATATTAAACCATTTAGATATTCTCCTCTACTAGCTGCATAATCTTTTGATGCCCCATTTTCAAGATCTTTCTTTACTATATCTAAATGTTTTTTGATATCAAAGTTTAAGCCTAGTTCACTAACTATTCCTGTATATCTATCATAAATATACTTAAATACATCTTCAAGTGATATTCCTATTTCTACATGTGAATGACACATGTATAATAAATCGGTTATCTTTGTATCCTTCTTGTCTCTTTTTCCTGGTGCTGATGGTACAACATATTTTCTTGCCTCATCTGCCATTATAATTTTCTTTACTTTTTCAAATTGTCCAGCACTTGCTAATGAACTTCCACCAAACTTAGTTACTACTGTCTTCATTTTTCTCCCCCAACATTTTTATTTTTATTACTAAAATCAATTCTATCAATTTTTTTGACATTTTCAATAGTATTTCTTATTTATTAATTTCTTTTTAATATAATTAGGGTTTTTTTTATAAAATGTTAATAGTATCGTTTTATTTTTTATAGTATTTTAGTGTTTTTTTGATTTATTCATAAGAAACTTTGATAATAACATTGTAGTAGCAGAAGCCATCATCATAAAACCTAACACTATAACATTTGTATTATTATCTCCTGATTTTGGTGTTTCAGAGCTAACAATAGGTGTTTTTGGAGTTTCTGTTGCTTTAGGAGCTTCTTTTTCTATTTCTTTATAATTTGCCTTTACTATTATATTTGAAGTGACATTACTAAAATCCACACTCCATCCTGCAAATTCATAAGTATATTTTTCATTTGTTTCTCTTTCTGGATTCTTTGGTGCTATTGCTTCTTTTCCATCTTCAACTATTTGTGTATCTAATATGGTTCCATCATAATCAACAAAATTAACATTATATTTCTTTAATGCAACACTAAATTTTGTTTAATCCATAGCAACAAGCTTGTCACCAAAATACCAACTTATTTTTGCAGTATAATTTCCTATTGTATCTTTGTTTGTTGCCCAATTAAATTGATTTTCCCATTTTTCTTCTGATGTAAGTGTTCCTGATATTTTCCAAGGATAACTTGTTAAAAATCCACTATCAACAACCTCAACACTTGTACTATCTCTACGATAATCATTGCCTGTTACTATAATTCCAAGTTGATTGGCGAAAGTTTCGAAATTGGGATGATATTCTCTTGGTTGTACAAGACATAAAGTATCATGTCCAAACAATACCCCTCTTCCAGAATCAATAAAACTTTGAGTAGCTTCTTTAGATAATTCTGATAAGTCTTTACTATTATTACTATCATAAGTTCCAAAGCATAAAACATCATACTTATAATTTCCTTCATCATCTTTTAAATATAAATCAGGGTTATTATTATAATCATCTATATATACAGTCTCAATTTCAAAAAGTCCCATTCCTGCTGGTTCTTCACTATTACTTATAGTGTTTGTCATCCAGTCTCTAAGATAATTTTCACTCCAAGTTATAGGATATATATTAAGAACCTTTACCTTTTCACCATTCCATGTTGAGAAACTTTCCCAATCACCATTTTCTTTGCTTTTTAATAAACGATAATAATATCTTTCATTATCATCAGTTATATCATTCCAAGATAAATCTATAGAATAATTTTCATCTGTAGTAACATTTGTTGATAAATTTATTTTTGAATTAATATTTTCATTACCTTCAACTGCATATATATTTGTTGGATTACATAAACTTAAGGTTAAAATTGATAAAGATAATAAACTTAGCTTTCTTCTTATTTTTTTCATTATTTTTATCCCCTTTTTTAATTTTATATTGATATAGTAAAGAGATTTAATCTCTTTACTATAAAAATTTTAAATTTCAATTCCATATTCTTCTTCGATAAATATTTCAGTTCTTATTGCTGCTCTACCATGTAAACTAGATCTTAAGCTTACTAATGCAGCTATATTAAATAAATCAACATACATTCCTACATACATTTTTGTAAGTGTTATTGAAACTGGCATAATTATTGCTCCTCCTGTTAATATTCCCATAACTACAGAGCTTGCAATATCTATCATTACATCTGGAACATCCACATTTGATTTATATGCGTCATTAAGTTTTTCAATCATCTCTTCTGTACTTCCTGCCATCTTATATAAATCACTTTCAATAATATAGTCAACAATATCTGAAAAACTTGATTTTATTTCAGTAAGTGATGAATGTAAGTCTGTAAAATTACTTATATCTAACTTTGTACCTAATGTATTACCAAACTTTCCATTAAAATCATTCACTAATTGATTGTATTCATCTCTTAATTCATTAGCTTCTTCTAATGAGCCATTAAAATTCTTTACTTTATCTCTAAACTCATTTAAAGATTTTTTATAATCATTTAACTCTGTTAAGCCTTTAATATCCTTAATTGCAGCAAAAATATAATCCGCTGCAGAAGCAATCTGATCAGTCATTGATTCTACTTCTTCTTTTGCTAAATCTTCTGCCATATCTTTTCCAGTTGACATAGCATCATGAATTCCAAAAACAAATGTACTTAAATCATCTACAAATTCATTTAATCCAACCTGTGAAACAAATCTATCATAAGCCATTACATCAGTTTCAGTTATTATATCTGGTAAAAGTCCACTATTACAATCTAATGGTCCTCCATCTGGAGTATCAATATAATGTGACATATATAAATAGAATACATACTTTTCATTTGTATAATTTCTATTAGCAGCTATTTGTGCACAATGAGCTATTCTCTTTCCCATTTCATCTTTTTCTTCTTGACTTGCCTCTTCTGAATTAGTTTCTGAATTACTCTTAACACTTCCAACACTCTTTAATGAATAAGCTGAAGAAGACTTTGATAAGGTCTTAGCATTGTCAATACTGTTTAGATAAGTTGAAGCACTTCTTGTATTCATATAGGCATAATGTTAATGCTATTTTCTTTTAATAATTCGCCACCATTTGCTCTTCTATTAGCTTCTTCCAACAATATTTTTAAATTTTTTGGAGAAATTCCTAACGCTTCATAATTCTTAACTATTCTAGATGTAGTATCTATATAATTTTCAATAGTTGTTTCAAGCTTTGTTGGTGCATTAGGATCTTCCTTTACATTTATCTTAAATGTTGAAGTAGATTCATTTCCTGCCTTATCATATGCTTTTGCTGTAAATGTAAATTCTCCTGTTTCTGTTGGAGTATAAGTGTAAGAATTATCTTCATTAAGCTCTAACTTAGTCTCTCCTAAATATAATTCCACTCTATCTAATTCTGTTTCATCAGTTGCATTTATTTTTATACTACCATTTTGATTTACCATAATCTCTGG
>JALFQD010000172.1 GCA_022785265.1 Clostridium sp.
CTTGATAAATAGAAAATAATGTGATATTATTTTTATTAAGCAATGGTGCTCTTTAAACGGTAGAGCACCATTTTTTATTCAATAGGAAATTATATAACTTGTTAAACTTTGAATAACTTGTTAGCTTAATAATAAAGTTTAAAAAGAAAAATAAGTTTAAGAATTTCCTTTCATTTAGTTAGAGCAGAATAAATATATTGTTTTGTCCTGACTTGGAGCTTGTCGACGGAAGAGCAAAATAATATATTTATTCTGCCTTTTTTATATTAAAATAATAAACTTTTACATAGTAGACAATTAATTTTAGGAGGAATATTATTATGACAGCAGACGAATTGTTACAAGAAGCACAAGAATATGAAGCAGAGCTTATTTCTGCTAGACGTTACCTACATACTCATCCTGGAACTTGTTTTGATATTCAGGATACATTAACTTTTGTTAAAAATAAACTTATTGAAATGGGCTATGAGCCAAAAGAATGTGGTAAAGCTGGTTTGGTTGCTATTGCAGGTGGTAAAAAGCCTGGTAAAGTTTTTTTAATACGTGGAGATATGGATGCTCTTCCAATTAAAGAGGAAGCAGATGTTGATTTTCCATCTACAAATGGTAAAATGCATGCGTGTGGCCATGATATGCATACAACTATGATGCTTGGAGCTGCTAAACTATTAAAGGAGCATGAAGATGAAATTAATGGAACAGTAAAACTAATGTTTCAACCTGCAGAAGAGGTTTTTGAAGGCTCTAAGGATATGATTAGTGCTGGATTATTAAAAAATCCTGATGTAAATGCAGCTTTAATGATTCATGTTATGGCAGGAATGCCTTTTGAAACTGGAACTGCAATTGTTTCTGATGGAGGAGTTAGTGCACCTGCTGCTGATTATTTTTCAATAAAAATACAAGGAAAGGGATGCCATGGTTCTATGCCAAATAATGGTGTTGACCCTATTACTGTTGCTGCACATATAATAACTGCTCTTCAAGAAATAAATGCAAGAGAAATTTCACTTTCTGATGAAGCAGTTCTTACTATTGGTTCTATTCATGGTGGAAATGCTGGTAATGCAATTCCTGACACAGTAGAACTTTCTGGTACAATACGTACATATGATGAAGAAATAAGAGAATTCTTAAAAACTAGAATGACTGAAATCTCACAAGGTATTGCAGTATCTTTCCGTGCTAAAGCTGATGTTTCATTTGGAAGTGGATGCCCTACTCTTGTAAATGATGATGATTTATCTAAATGTACAGTTACATACCTTAAAGAATTATTTGGTCCATCTAAAGTATTTACAGCTGGACAATTAAATGCAATGTCTGGAAGTAAAAAAGCACCTAAGACAGCTGGTTCAGAAGACTTTGCCTATGTTAGCCAAGAAGTTCCTTCTATTATGCTTGCCTTTGCTGCTGGTAATCCAAAAGATGGATATTGCTATCCTCAGCATCATCCTAAGGCAAAATTTGACGAAGCTGCCTTACCAAAAGGAAGTGCTGTTTATGCATATACAGCAATACGTTGGTTAGAAGAACATAAATAATACGTTTTTTAATATTAACTTTATATATTATGAAATATTTTTTGAAAGAGGGGTTTATTTATGAAAGAAATTATTTCAAGTCCGCTATTACTTGCTTTAGTTGTGATTGGTCTAGTTTACATAGTTGGCTTTTCACTAGTTTATCTAAAAAAAGCATATACTCGTTGCATAGAAATGGGGATTACTAAAGAAGTTTTAGCAAAAGTTATCAAATCAAGTCTTGTTTTTTCAATTGTTCCAAGTTTATCTATTGTAGTTGGTCTATTTGCACTAATTTCTGTGCTTGGTACTGTATGGTCTTGGTGGAGACTTTCTGTAATAGGTTCTCTATCATATGAAACTTTAATTGCAAGTAGTGTATCATCTGCTATTGGTTTTTCTAGCAGTGCAGAAATGCTTGAAAAAGCAACTGGAAGTCAATTTGGTGTTGTTATGATTCTTATGAGCATAGGTATGTTAAGTGGTTTCTTAATATTACTTCCTTTTGGTAAAAAACTTTCTATGAGTGTAAATAAGACTAAAGAAGCAAGCACTTGGAAATATGTTTTAAGTGGAACTTTTATGCTATGCTTATTTGCAGTTTATGTACCAGTATTATTATTTGGAGATTCTGTTCAAGCAGCTGTTATGCTAACAGGACTCATAATTGCTGTAGCTCTTGGCGTTATTGCTTCTAAATATCCAAAATTACGCTGGTTAAGTGAATTTATAATGGCATTTTCCATGATTGGTGGTATGATATCTTCCATCTTCTGGGCTAGCCTATTTCTATAAACTATAATTAGGGGGAAATTCTTATGAAGAAAAATAATATAGATAAACAACTTATAGATCCATTTCAAGCTTGGTCACATAGATGGGGTCGTCTTGGTACATTTATTGCCCTTGTTTATATGATTGCAGTTCCATTCATTGTGCTTGGCTACTATGGATGCATTCCTTCTTTAGGACAAGTATTTAATTTATCAACTATTAGTATTTTAATGATTTACATACCAGTTGGAATTTCTGAAGCTTTAAGCTACACACCAATTCTTGGTTCTTCTACTTACCTTACTTTTATTACTGGTAACATAATGAACTTAAAACTTCCATGTGCAGTAAATGCCATGAAAATTGCTGAAAAAGAAGCAAATACTCCAGAAGGTGAAGCTGTTTCTTGTGTTGCAGTTGCAGTTTCTTCTATTATGACTGTTATTATTTTAGCACTAGCAGCACTTTTTAGTACATGGATTAGCCCAATTTTTGAATTACCTGCTGTAAAAACAGCATCTAATTACATCATTCCTGCACTATTTGGTTCCCTTGCATTAGGACTTTTCTCTAGTACAAATTCAGGAAACAAAGTAGTTAAAAATGGTATAATGGGTGTAGTACCAGTATTAATTATAGTTTCTGTTTTAGCACTTGTAGTACGTATAACTTCTGGAGGCTCTTTATTCGGAATGATAGGATTCTTAATTCTTTTCATGCTACCAGTTGCTATAATTTCTTCTCGTATAATGTGGAAAAAAGGAATTATTAAAGTTGTAGATAAAGAAGAAACTACTCAAAAAAAAGATAAATAAGATTTAAATTATTTACTTTAAAAAGTTATCTAAAATTTAATATATTATATAATTACATAAAAAAATTCCAGTAATGCTAATATTGCTTTACTGGAATTTTTATTTTTTAACTAAAGTAAACTTTTTCTTAAGCTACAAACTTGGTTATTAAGCCAACAAAGATATATTTTTCTAATAAAATATTATTCTATTTCAAGCTTAGTAAGCAAAAATGCTTCTTCCTCACTATTAAGAATTTCACCCTTTATCATTTTAATAGCAACTTCTTTTGCTTTCATACATTTTGTTGAATCAACACCTTCGATTGTATCTATCACATCATCAAATTTGTGAGTTTCATAATTATTTTGTCTGTTATCACATATTAATCCAAGAGAAATTACACAATTTACAAGTTCCTCATGTGTTAAATTTTTACTTTTTATAGCATCTTTCAATTGTTTAACAATATTTTCTTCCCAACTTAAATTTAAAACATTACTTTCGTCTTTTCTAAGTGCAATTCCCATCGCATATGAAGTAAATTGTAGATTACTTTGTCTTCTCTTCATTACCTTTTTAATGTCATTTTCTAATTGTTGTTTTAACCAATAAACAT
>JALFQD010000218.1 GCA_022785265.1 Clostridium sp.
TGTGTTAAGCACGCCGCCAGCGTTCGTCCTGAGCCAGGATCAAACTCTCAATAAAAAGTTTAATCTCTAAATCTCAAAAAACTTACTAATAAAAGAATTGCTGGTTCTTATAACTTATTTATTCTGTTCAATTTTCAAAGACCATTTTTACTTTATCGCCCTCAAGCGACTTTTTTATTCTATCATCAAACTTTTTTCTTGTCAATAATTTTTTTTAATTATTTTTTCAAGTTTGTTTGACAACGAAATTTATCTTATCACTTTTTCACTTACTAGTCAACAATTTTTTTAATCACTTTTTTAATTGTTAACAATGTGTTTCAGCGACGTGTCTTATCTTATCACACTAAATAAATTTTTATTATTTTTTATGTATATTAGAAGTTATCTATTTTCTATTTTCTCTATTTTTCTTAATATTTCTTGTTTTTTTATATCATGATACACTTGGATATGTTTCTATTAGTTCTTTAATCATACATTCTTATTTAAACTACTATTTATAAAAATTATTGCAAATCTTTTTATATTAAATTTACAAAATGAATTCTTTTCCCTATCCCACCCTCATCTTTATTAATAAGCTAATATCTGGTTTTAACATTTATTTGTACTTATTACTCATGTAACTTTACTAGAAACCTTGTACATTTATACTTATTAACTTTTCACAAAGTTATCCACAATTAATAATAAATTATTTTAATTTTTAAAAAAGAATTGTGGATAATAAGTGTATTTTATTATCTACAATTCTTTTTATAGTTTATTTATTCTTCTGAATCTATATCTTCTATTTCGCTCATAGCTCTTTCAACTAATTTTTCTAAGCTTGAGTCATTTTCTGATGTTTCTTTTGTAATATTATCTTCTATTTCTTTATCAACATCTGATGATATTTTTGTAATAGCAACTACTTTTTCATCCTCATTAGTTCTCATTAAAGTAACACCCATGGCAGACCTACTTGTTACAGATATATCACTAACATTTATTCTTATAGCTACTCCACTTGAATTTATAAGCATTAATTCATCATTAGGTTTACATATAGTTGCTCCAGCAAGTTTACCTGTCTTTTCACTTATTTTATATGTTATTAAACCTACACCATTTCTTTGTTGTATCTTATATTGTTCAATTGGAGTTCTCTTTCCGAATCCATTTTCACTTATTACAAGAACCTCTTCTCCTTTAACAGCTATATCCATACATACAGCTATATCGTCATCTTTAAGGTTTATTGCTCTTACTCCTGCTGCTGTTCTACCCATGGGTCTTACAGATTTTTCATTAAACTTAATAGCATAACCATTTTGAGTTACCATTATGATATCTGCATCCCCTCTAGTTACCTTAACCTTAAGAAGTTCATCTCCTTCTCTTAGGTTTATAGCTATAAGACCATTTTTCCTTAGATTTTTAAATTCTTCTAAAGGAGTTTTCTTAACTAATCCTTGTTTAGTTCCCATAAACAAGAAACCTTCTCTTACATCATCTTTAACAGTTAATATAGTCTCTATTCTTTCATTAGGCTCTATTGCAATTAAGTTTACTATATTTGTACCCTTAGCAGTTCTTCCCGCTTCAGGTATTCTATAAGCTCTTAATTTATATACTCTACCCTTATTTGTGAAGAATAATACATCTGAATGAGTAGAAGTTACCATAACGTGTTCTACATAATCATCTTCTTTAGTGGTCATAGCTTGAATACCCTTTCCACCTCTTCTTTGAGCAGAATAAGTATCAGATGATATTCTCTTTATATATCCAGCATGAGTAAGTGTTATAGTAACCTCTTCCTCCTGAATTAAATCTTCAATATCAATATCATTAACTACTTCTTCTATATGAGTTCTTCTTTCATCATTATATTTATTCTTAATTTCTATTAATTCATCTTTTATTACACCAAAAAGTTTTTCTTCACTTTCAAGTATTGATGTTAGATATTCTATCTGCTTTATTAATTCTTGATATTCTTCTTCAATCTTTTCTCTCTCTAAACCAGTTAATTTTTTAAGTTTCATTTCAAGAATAGCAACAGCTTGCTTTTCTGATAGTCCAAATTTATCTATTAATGTGGTTTTAGCTATTTCATTAGTTTTTGAATTTCTTATTATGCTTATTACTTCATCAATGTAATCTAAAGCTATTATCAAGCCTTCTAAAATATGAGCTCTTGCCTTAGCTTTATTTAAATCAAATATTGTTCTTCTTGTAATAACATCCTTTTGATAAGATATATAATGCTCTAAAATTTGTTTTAGGTTTAAAATTTGTGGTTGATTATCAACAAGAGCAAGCATTATAACCCCAAAAGTATCTTGCATTTTTGTATGTTTATATAAAAGGTTTAAGACAACATTAGGATTAGCATCCTTCTTTAATTCAATAACAATTCTCATACCTTCTCTATCAGATTCATCTCTTAAATCTGATATTCCAACAATCTTTTTATCTTTTACTAAATCTGCAATACTTTCTATAAGCTTTGCCTTATTAACTTGATATGGTATCTCTGTAACAACAATTCTATGTCTAGAGTTTTCTTCTTCTATTTCAGCCTTTGCTCTTACAGTTATCTTTCCTTTACCAGTTTCATAAGCTGCTCTTATTCCTGATTTGCCCATTATGGTTGCAGCTGTTGGAAAGTCTGGACCTTTTATAACAGTCATAAGGTCTGCAACTGTTAAGTCTGGATTATCTATAAGCATAACTGTACCATCAATTACTTCTCCTAAGTTATGTGGTGGTATATTAGTTGCCATACCAACAGCTATTCCTGAAGAACCATTTACCAACAAGTTAGGGAATCTTGATGGTAATACCATAGGTTCTTTTTCTTCACCATCAAAGTTAGGACCAAAATCTACAGTATCTTTATTTATATCCCTTAACATTTCTACAGCTATCTTATTCATCTTTGCTTCTGTATATCTCATAGCTGCTGGACTATCTCCATCCACAGAACCAAAGTTACCATGACCATCAACTAACATATATCTCATAGAGAAGTCTTGAGCCATTCTTACTAAAGCGTCATAAACAGAAGAATCTCCATGTGGATGATATTTACCTAAAACATCTCCAACTATTCTAGCACACTTTCTGTATCCTTTATCTGGGTATAATCCCAATTCGTGTAGAGAATATAATATTCTTCTATGAACAGGCTTTAATCCATCTCTTACATCTGGTAGTGCACGACCAACTATAACACTCATTGAGTAATCTATATAACATCTTTGCATTTCTTCATTAATGTCAATAGGAATTACTTTTCCTTCATTAAAATTCATGTACTTCACCTCATATTAGTACTAAATATCTAAAATTCCTTTTTTAGCATTTTGTATAATGAACTCTTTTCTAGGTTCTACTTTTTCTCCCATAAGAATAGTAAATATTTCATCTGCAAGCATAGCATCACCTACAGTTACTTTTTTTAGTATTCTCTTTTCAGGGTCCATAGTAGTATCCCATAACTGTTCAGCATTCATTTCTCCAAGACCTTTATATCTTTGGATATCAGTAGAGCTATCTTTTCCACCAAATTCCTCTAAAATTTCATTTAGCTCTTTATCACTATAAGCATATTCTTGTTTTTTTCCTTTTTTAATTTTAAATAATGGTGGCTGAGCAATATATACATGCCCTCCATCTATTAGCTCTCTCATGTATCTATAGAAGAATGTTAATAATAATGTTCTTATATGAGCACCATCAACATCAGCATCTGTCATTATTATTATTCTATCATATCTTATTTTTTCTATATTAAAGTCTTCTCCAATTCCTGCACCAAATGCTGTAATCATAGATCTTATTGTGTCTGCATTTAATATTCTATCTAGTCTTTGCTTTTCAACATTTAATATTTTACCTCTTAATGGTAATATAGCTTGAAATCTTCTATTTCTTCCTTGTTTTGCAGAACCACCTGCTGAATCTCCTTCGACTATATATATTTCACATTCTTTTGGATCTTTTGAGGAACAATCTGCTAACTTTCCTGGAAGTGATGAACGTTCTAAAACTGATTTTCTTGTTAATTCTCTTGCTTTTCTAGCAGCTTCTCTTGCTCTTGATGCCATTAAAGCTTTATCTATAATGATTTTACCTATTCCTGGATTTTCTTCTAAGAATGTTCCCACTTTTTCTGCAACAATTGAATCCACAATTCCTCTTACTTCACTATTTCCAAGTTTTGTTTTAGTTTGGCCTTCAAATTGAGGTTCTTCAATCTTTACTGATATAACAGCAGTTAAACCTTCTCTAATGTCTTCTCCTGATAAGTTTTTGTCATTTTCTTTTAAATATCCATATTTTTTGCCATAATCATTGAATACTCTTGTAATAGCAGTTTTAAATCCAACTAAATGAGTACCGCCTTCAACAGTGTCTATATTATTAGCAAAAGAAAATAAATTCTCTGTATATCCATCATTGTATTGAAGAGCTACTTCTACTGATACCTTATCTTTTAAGCCTTCAACATATATTGGCTCTGGATGTAGCGTTTCTTTATTTCTGTTTAAATAACTTACAAAAGATTTAATTCCTCCTTCATAGTGGAATTCTTCTTTATTATTGTCTCTTTTGTCAATTAATGTTATATGTATTCCTTTGTTTAAGAAAGCTAACTCTCTTAATCTTTGTGCTAATACACTGAAATCATATACAGTTTCATCGAATATTTCAGGGTCAGGTTTAAAATATACAGTTGTACCAGTTTCATCTGATGAACCTATATTTTTTAATTCACTAACAACCTTACCTCTTTCATAAGTTTGTTGCCATATACTTCCTTCTCTTTTGATGGTAACAATACATTTTTCAGATAAGGCATTTACAACTGATGCACCAACACCATGCAATCCACCTGAAACTTTGTATCCTCCTCCACCAAATTTTCCACCTGCATGTAATATGGTCATAATAACTTCAACTGTAGGCTTTTTCATTTTTGGATGTATACCAACAGGCATACCTCTACCATCATCTACAACTTCTATTGAATTATCTTCGTTAATTGTAATAACTATTTTTTTACAATATCCTGCTAGTGCTTCATCAATACTATTATCAACAATTTCATATACTAGATGATGTAATCCTCTAGAGCTGGTACTTCCTATGTACATACCAGGTCTTTTTCTTACTGCTTCAAGTCCTTCAAGAACCTGAATCTGACTTTCATCATAACTTTGCTTATTATTTTCCAACATAGATTCCTCCTAAAAAAATTTTGTATCTGCACAATGAAGGTTTTAAATATTGGACTAAAGGTTATAATCCATATCTGTTCTTTTGGTTAATGTGGTTGAAGATATTGGAGAAAGGTAAATCTTACTTTTTTTATCCACCTCAGCAATAACAAAAGATTTTGGGTTTTCTTTTGTTATCCTCTCCACAAACCCATCTTCTTCAGCCATTCTTAAAAATTGATTGGTATCAGAGCTGTATTTAGTTGATTGTAAATCAAATATTCCAATTACATCTTTTATTGGTACAACTACATTCTCTCCTAAATGTAAAAACATAAAATCCCTCCTCACTAATTAGAAACTATTCCATTCTTAACTTTAAAGATTTTAGAGTTTGAATCTAAATAACTATATATATCTTCAATTCCTGTACAAGTGATAACTGTTTGTATTTCTCCTATTGTACTTAAAATATACTTTTTTCTACTAAAATCTAATTCAGACAAAACATCATCTAACAATAAAACAGGATATTCTCCTGTAATCTCTTTTATTATTCTCAAAGAAGCAAATTTTATTGTAAGGACTGCTGTTCTCTGCTGACCTTGTGAACCAAAGTTTTTTATATCAACATTATTTATAAATATAGAAAAATCATCTCTATGGGGTCCTATTGTAGATATACCTTTTTCAATATCTTTCTTCCTGCTTTTTTTTAAAGCCTCATAAAAATTTTCTTTTATCTTACTTAAGTCTTTTATGGTTGATTGATATTTAAATTCTATATTTTCTTTATTTGAAGTTATATCTTTATGCACTT
This sequence comes from Clostridium sp., assembly GCA_022785265.1. Classification (GTDB taxonomy): domain Bacteria; phylum Bacillota; class Clostridia; order Clostridiales; family Clostridiaceae; genus Clostridium. Next base: position 6,034 of record JALFQD010000218.1, read on the forward strand.
GAACCCCATAATAATTAAGCTTTTCAAAATACTTTAAGCGTTCTTTTATTACATATTCACCATAAGATGATAATTGTTCATCATAAATATCAAGCATTTCTTCACTTAAGTTTTTATTTTTTAAGACCACATTTCTTTCATTAAGAACCTTATTGTATTGAACAAGGTTATAATAATATTTTTTATTAAGCTGACATAACTCCATATCTATAAATCTTCGTCTTACTCCTGGCGAATCTTTTACAATTTTTAAATCTTCTGGAGAAAACATAACTACATTAAAAATTCCAAACAATTCACCTATTTTATTAATTTTGATAGAATTAACTTTAATAGCTTTTTTTCCATCTTTTAAGATTTTTATGTCTATTTTTTTATCAAGTCTTTCTTTAGCTATTCCTAAACTTATATACGATTCATGATTATTCCAATTAATAAGTTCTCTATCTCTTGTAGTTCTATGGGATTTTGCAAAAGCACAATAATAAATGGCTTCTAGTATATTTGTTTTTCCTTGAGCATTGTCTCCTATAAAAACATTAACACCTTTTCCAAAATTTATATCAAGCTTTTCATAGTTTCTATAATTAATTAACATTAGTTTTTTTATAAACATCTATAAACACCCATTTAATTATATCACAAAGCTAAAATAAACTCACCTTTGTATTATTTTATAATCTTCACCTTCAAAACTAACAACATCCCCAGTTCTTAATTTTTTTCCACGTTGAGTACAAATTTCACCATTAACACTTACAAGATTTTCTTGTATACACATTTTTGCTTCTCCACCTAAAGAAACAGCACCACACCACTTCAAGAAAGAATCTAATTTTATAAATTCTGTATTTATTTCAATTTCTTTCATAATTTAAACACTTCCTCCTATCTAAGTAATCTTACTGGTAAAATTAAATATTTATATGAATCATTATCCTTTGCTTTTATAACACATGGAGTTATGCTTGATGTCATTTCTAATCTTATAACATCTTCTTCCATATTCTTTAGTACATCAAGTAAATATCTTGAATTAAACGCAATTTCAAGTTCTTCTCCTTGCATGTTTACTTCGACTTCTTCTCTTACTTTTCCTAGTTGAGAATTTGATGTTATAACTAATAAGTCATCTTCTATTTTTAGTTTAATTAAATTGCTATTACCCTCCTTAGACATTAAAGAAGCTCTTTCAATACCATTTTGTAAATCCTGTCTATTCACAATAACTAAAAGTTTGTATTCTTGTGGTAATAAAGAAGCATAGTTTACAAACTTTCCGTCTAATAATCTAGAAATAATCTTTGTATGTTCTAAGTTAAATAATATTTGATTTTTAGTAAAAGTAATATTCACCAAGTTATCCACATCTTCAAGTATTTTAGACACCTCGTTTAAAGTTTTTCCGGGGATAACTACTTCTATATCGAATTCACTATCTAAGTATTCACTTTTTACTGCAAGTCTATACCCATCTAAAGCTACAAGATTAAGACTTTGTTCTTTAATTTCAAATAATACCCCTTGCAATATTGGTCTTGTTTCATCTTGAGCTACTGAAAATGAAGTACTCTTTATCATGTTTTTTAATATGTTTTGAGGAACACTTATTTGTTTTTCATCAGTTATTTCTGGTAATGCAGGATATTCGTCTGGATTCATTAATACTACATTGAATATAGATTTTTCACAACTTATCTGCACTGTATCATTTTCAATTACTTCAATTTTTACTTCGGAATTTGGTAGCTTTCTTATAATTTCCCCAAATATCTTAGAATCTATAACTATACTTCCGTTTTCTAATGTATTTGCTTCTACTTTTGTTTCTATTGATAAGTCTTTATCAGAACCTATTAAGGTTACTCCATTAGAATCAGCTTTTATATAAATACCTTCTAAAATTGGCATAGTTGATTTTCCTGTTATTGCCTTTTGAACTATTAAAATACCTTCTTGTAATTTTTGTTTTTCACATATAAAAATCATAAAATAACCTCCAAAAATAATTCACAATTAGTTAATGTTAATTTGCTTTAATATAGATAGATATAATAAATAAATATAGTAGTAGTAGTAGTAGGTACTGTGGATAATGTTGATAAGTTATTATAACCTAGAAAAAATCAAGGTTCAAGAGCTAAAAAATCTGTGGATAACTTGTGGATTATTTGTTCAAGTTATCCACATTATCCACAAGTAATATTTTGTTAACAATAAAATTAACAAATTACCCACAAGTTATCCACAGGTTTTTATGTATAGTTGTGGATTAAATTTGCTTTAATTTTTTAGTTATGTCATCAATAGTACTTTGCAATCCTTCATCTGTTTTAAGATTTTCAGAAATTTTTTCATAAGCATGAATTACAGTAGTGTGGTCCCTTCCTCCAAACTCTTCACCTATTTTAGGAAGTGACATATCTGTTAGCTTTCTGCTTAAATACATAGCTATTTGTCTTGGATATGCTACATTTCTTGTTCTTTTTTGAGATTTAAAGTCCTGTACTCTTAAATTAAAATAGCTAGATACAATATCTTGGATAGAATCTATTGTTATACTTTTTGCTTGTCTTTTAGATATTATATCTTTTAAAGCTTCAGAGGCTAAATCAACAGTAATTTCTCTATTAGTTAATGATGAATAAGCTACTATTCTTATAAGTGCTCCTTCAAGTTCTCTTATGTTTGATTTTATTTTAGTTGCAATATAGACCATCACTTCATTAGGTACATTAAGTCTTTCTACATCGGCCTTTTTCTTCAAAATTGCCATTCTTGTTTCAAAATCAGGTGCTTGAATATCAGCAATAAGACCCCATTCAAATCTAGAACGTAATCTATCTTCTAAAGTTGGAATTTCTTTAGGTGCTCTATCTGATGATAATATTATTTGTTTATTTGCCTCATGTAGTGCATTAAATGTGTGGAAAAATTCTTCTTGAGTTCCTTCCTTTCCTGCAATAAATTGAATATCATCTATTAATAAAACATCTACATTTCTGTATTTATTTCTAAATTCTTCATTTTTATCGTGTTTTATTGAATTTATAAGTTCATTTGTAAATTTTTCTGATGATATATATTCAACTTTAGCTTTAGGATTGTTTTCAAGAATATAATGTCCTATCGCATGCATTAAATGAGTTTTTCCTAGTCCAACTCCTCCATATATAAATAAAGGATTGTATGCTTTAGCTGGTGCTTCTGCAACAGCTAAAGAAGCAGCGTGAGCAAATCTATTACTATTACCAATTACAAATGAATCAAATGTATATTTAGGATTAAGAGTATTAGATATTTCATCATTTAAAGATAAGCGTTTAACCTTTTGTTGGTTTTGTGTTTCCTCTAAGGCAACTTCAGAGGAAATTAAAAATTCTAATTTATATAGCTTAGAGCAGATACCTTGAATTGAATTTGCTACTAAATCTTTATATCTATTATTGAGAATATCACGAGTAAAAGCATTAGGTACACTAATTTTTATTGTATCTTCTGATATTGATATTGGACTGCAGCTTTTCATCCAAGTATTAAAACTTACTTCACTCATTTCATTTTTTAAAACATCTAATGTTTTTTCCCATAAGTCTTGTAAATTAGCATCCATTAGTTATCCTCCAAAAAAAATTTTTTTTATAGTTATTAACAAGATATTAACAACTTATACACAAGTTATCCACAAAATCTAGAAAAATAATTTAGACCTGTGGAAAATGTGGATAAAGTTATCCACAGTGTGGATAACTTTTAACAAAAAAAGAGTTATCCACAGAAATTTAAAAAAAAGTTATACACAGTCTAAATATAGCTGAAATTAGCATAAAATCAAGAAAAAATAAAAAAGATATGCGAAAAAAATATAGTTTTCAACAGGTTATTAACAAACTTATTCACATATGTGGATAAGTTTAATTTATCCACAATTTATTCACAATCTTTTATTATAATAGCATATCAAAAGATTAGTATTCAATAAGTTATCCACAAAATCCACAGAAAAAAAGTTCGTTAGTTAAATTTCATTAATAATTAAACTAGGTTCTTGACACAAGATGAGTAAATATATATAATTGTTTAAGTAACTTAAAATTTAGATAGATAGTTAATTACTATAAAAATTTGATGATAAGAAGGGGGTGTAGTGATAATGTTCATGACATACCAACCTAAAAAGAGACAAAGAAAAAAAGAACATGGATTCAGAAAAAGAATGAGTACTTTATCAGGAAGAAACGTTCTTAAGAGAAGAAGACAAAAAGGTAGAAAAAAATTAACAGCATAAGGGCCGCATTTGTGGCCTTTTTTCTGCAAAATGCGGAAAAAGGAGTATAGAAATACCTATGGTTTATAAATTAAAGAAAAATATTGAGTTTAGAATTGTATATAGAAGAGGAAAATCTTTTGCTAATGATATTTTGGTACTATATGTATTAAAAAATAATAAAAATAAAGATAAAGATAATTCCTTATATAATAAAGTAGGGATTTCTGTAAGCAAAAAAGTTGGAAACAGTGTTGTTAGAAGCAGAAGCAAAAGATTAATTTTAGAAAACTATAGAATTAAGCAAAAGAATATTAACAAAAAAGGTTATGATTTTGTTTTTGTAGCAAGAACAAAAATTAAAGATAAAAGTTATCATGATGTAGAAAAAGCCATAGATAATTTATTTAACAAGGCAGGTTTATACAATGAAAAAAATGATACTATATCTAATAAAAATATATAGGAAAAAAATTTCACCAATGTACCCACCAAGGTGTAAATATGTTCCAACATGTTCTCAATATGCTTTAGAGGCTATTGAAAAATATGGGATTATAAAAGGTGGTCTTATGTCTATTTGGCGCATTTTAAGATGCAATCCTTTTAGTAAAGGTGGATTTGATCCTGTAAAATAAAATAAAGGAGCATATATATGTTAAAGCTGTTTGAACCAATAACGCGTGTTTTTACAATTATTTTTGAAGCTATACATAATCTGGTTGTTTCATTAGGGGTAACAGGAGGAGCATCTTACGTATTGGCAATTACTATTTTAACAGTAATAATAAGAGCTTGCTTGTTACCTTTTAATATTAAGTCTGCAAAGTCTTCAAAGAAGATGCAAGAAATACAACCAGAGGTTAAGAAGATTCAAGAAAAGTATAAAAATGATCCACAAAAAGCTCAAATGGAATTGATGAATCTTTACAAAGAGAAAGATGTAAGTATGACAGGAGGATGTCTTCCAGCATTACTTCCTTTACCAATACTTATGGCATTATATGGAGTTTTCTATAGTGCTAGTATGAAAGCACAAATTGAAGGATTATCATTTTTATGGATTAAAAATTTAGCAGAACCTGATAAATTATTTATATTACCTATATTAGCTGCAATTACTACTTATATACCTTCATATTTAATGACTAAAGCAACTCCTGCAAATAGTGGGGCACCTAATATGTCTGGTATGAATATAGGTATGTCTTTAATGATGGCATTTATGTCAATAAACTTTCAGTCAATTCTTGTAATATACTGGGTTGTTGGTGGAATAATTCAAATAGGAAATACCTATTTTATAAACTATAGACCAGCTAAGAAAGAAGCATTAGAGTTAAAAGCTAAAGAAGAAGAAAAGGCAGCTTTAAATGGTTCAAAATTTTTTATGCAAGAATATGAGGAAACTAATAAAGCAAGCAAAAAAAAGAAGAAAAAAGGAAAAAAATAATTAATACTTAACTTTACTTTTATTAAGGTGGGTGAATATGGTATGAAAACTGTTGAAATGAGTGGGAAAACTGTTGAAGAAGCTATTGATAAGGCTTTAGAAGCTTTAAATGAAGAAAAGGATAATGTGATTATTGAAGTAATTGATGAAGGCACTAAAGGATTGTTTAACTTAATTGGAGGAAAACCAGCTAAGGTAAAAGTTACAGTTAAGCCTAATCATGTTGACGAAGCTAAAAAATTCTTAATTGATGTTCTTGCTAATATGAAAATAGATGGTGAGGTTACAGTTAAGGAGGAAAAGGACTTAGTAACTATGAGTATTACTGGTCCTAAAATGGGGTTAATAATAGGATATAGGGGAGAAACATTAGATTCTTTACAATATTTAGTGTCTCTTATTGTTAATAAAGATCATGATAAGCCTTATAAGAAAGTTGTGTTAGATACAGAAAATTATCGACAGAAGAGAGAGGAAACCTTGAAAAAGGTTGCTCAGAAAGCAGCATATAAGGTTAAAATGAGTAAAAGACCTTATAAATTAGAACCTATGAATCCATACGAAAGAAGAATAATTCATTCAGCTCTTCAAGATGATAAAGATGTAATTACTCATAGTGAAGGGGAAGAACCTCATAGAAGAGTTGTAATAGAAATAAAGAAGTAATAGAACTAAAATTAGAAAGCCCAAAAGGCTTTCTTTTATTTTAAAAAATTTTAAGCTTTTTTGACTATAACATTAATGTTTTGTAAAATATATTAATATGTATTATGATATTTAAGGAGAGGATTTTTGATGAAAGAATTTGATACAATTTGTGGTATAGCAACTCCTTTAGGAGAGGGTGGAATATCAATAATAAGAGTATCAGGAAGTGATTCTTTAAAGATAATAAATAAGATTTTTAAAGGAAAAAATGCTTCTGATATATTAGATATGAAAAGTTATACCATGAGATATGGTCATATATGTGATATCAATTCAAAATTTGAAATAGATGAAGTAATTATAAGCTATATGAAAGGACCAAGAAGTTTTACAGCAGAAGATGTGGTTGAAGTAAATTGTCATGGAGGAGTTGTATCTACAGGAAGAGTTTTAGAGGAGATTATAAAGGCTGGAGCTAGAATTGCAGAACCAGGAGAATTTACTAAGAGAGCTTTTTTAAATGGACGTATAGATTTAAGTCAAGCAGAAGCTGTTATGGATATTATAAGAGCTAAAACTGACTTATCAATGAAATCTGCTGTTATGCAAAGTAGTGGAGCTCTTTCTAAGGAAATAGGTAAGCTTAGGGAATATATGCTTAATACTTTAGCTTTAATAGAATATTCTGTTGATTTTACAGAGGATGATGAAGAACCAGATGAAACAATTCCTATAAGAGTCCAGGAACAGTTAACTGTTGCAATAAAAGATATGAATAAGTTATTAGAAGGTGCTAATGAAGGTCGTATAATAAGAGATGGTTTAAAACTTGCTATAATAGGAAAGCCAAACGTTGGAAAATCTTCTTTATTAAATTGTTTATTAAAAGAAAAAAGAGCTATAGTAACTGATATTCCTGGAACAACAAGAGATATTATAGAGGAATTTATAAGCTTAGATGGTATTCCAGTAAAGATAACTGATACTGCTGGAATTAGAGAGACTGAAGATGAGGTAGAAAAGATAGGGGTAGAGAGATCAAGAGAAAAAATTGATGAAGCTGATTTAATAGTTTTAATGCTTGACTCATCACATCCATTAGAGATTGAGGATAGAGAAATTATAGATAAGGTTAAAAATAAGAAATATGTAGTCCTTATGAATAAAAATGATTTAGAGAAAAAAATAAGTGACAAAGACATAAAAGACCTTAAAAATGTAATTTACATATCTGCTAAAACTGGCTTTGGAATAGATGAATTAAAAGAAAAGGTTAAAGAATTATTTTTTAATGGAGAAGTTGATAGCGAAAGTATGATTATATCTAATAATAGACATAAACAGGCTTTATATAGAGCTTTAGAAAATTGTCAAGAAGCTTTAGATAGAGTAAAATCTAATGAGTATTTAGATTTAATTTCGATATATGTAACATCAGCTCTAAAAGCCTTAGGAGAAATCACAGGTTCAGAGCTTGAAGAGGATTTAATAAATAAAATATTTAGCGAATTTTGCGTAGGAAAGTAGGAGTAAAAAAATGAGATATGATGCTGGAGAATTTGATATTATCATTGTAGGTGCTGGCCATGCAGGATGTGAAGCAGCACTTGCAAGTGCAAGAATGGGTCTAAAAACTTTAGTATGTACAATAAGTTTAGATTCTATTGCTATGATGCCATGTAATCCTAACATAGGAGGAACTGCTAAAGGGCATTTAGTTAGAGAAATTGATGCATTAGGTGGTCAGATGGGAATAAACATTGACCGTACATTTATACAATCAAAAATGCTTAATACATCTAAAGGTCCTGCAGTGCACTCATTAAGAGCACAGGCTGATAAGATAAAATATCAAAGAACAATGAAAAGAACATTAGAAGAACAAGAAAATCTTCAAATAAAACAAATTGAAGTTACTAATTTATTAGTAGAAGATAAAAAGATAGTTGGAGTAGTTACTAAAAATGGTGCTACATTTAAGTGTAAAGCAGTTGTTTTGGCAACAGGAACTTATTTAAGAGGAAAGATTATTATTGGAGAGGTAAGTTATAGTGGAGGTCCTAATGGGCTTTTCCCTGCTAAGGATTTATCTCAAAGTTTATTGGATTTAAATATAACTTTAAGAAGATTTAAAACTGGAACACCAGCAAGAGTAAATAGAAGGTCATTAGATTTATCAAAAATGATTGAACAACCTGGAGATAAAAAAATAGTACCATTTTCTTTTATGAATGAAAATGTAGATAGAGAACAGGTATCATGTTATTTAACTTATACCAATGAAGAGACTCATAAAATTATAAGAGAAAATATTGGAAGGTCACCAATATACAATGGAAGTATAAAAGGAATAGGACCAAGATATTGTCCATCAATTGAAGATAAGGTTATGAGATTCCCTGATAAGACTCAACATCAAATATTTATAGAACCTGAAGGAGAAGATACATTAGAAATGTATGTAGGAGGATTTAGTTCTTCTCTTCCTGAAGAGGTTCAAATAAAGATGCTTAGAACATTACCAGGATTAGAAAATGCAGAGATGCTTAGAACTGCATATGCAATAGAATATGATTCAATTGACCCTACACAATTAAAGCCTACATTAGAATTTAAAGAGATAGAAGGATTATATGGTGCAGGACAATTAAATGGAAGTTCTGGATATGAAGAAGCTGGAGCACAAGGAATTATAGCAGGTATAAATGCAGCTTTAAAGGTACAAGGAAAAGACCCTTTAATATTAACAAGATCAGATGCTTATATAGGAGTTTTAATTGATGATTTAGTAACTAAAGGAACAAACGAACCTTATAGAATGATGACTTCTAGAGCTGAATATAGACTTCTCTTAAGACAAGATAATGCAGACTTTAGATTAACTGAAATTGGTCATAAAGTTGGTTTAGTTACAGAAGAAAGATATGAGAAATTCCTTAAGAGAAAAAATGCAGTTGAAGGTGAAATAGAAAGATTAAAAAATCTTCAAATAACAAATAAAAAAGAAGTAGGAGAATTCTTAGAATCATTAGGTTCTGCTGAATTAAAGAAGCCTACAAGCTTATATGAATTAATAAAAAGGTCAGAATTAGATTACTTCTCATTAGCACCACTTGACCCAGAAAGAGAAGAACTTTCAGAGGATATTGGAGAACAGGTAAATGTAAGAGCAAAGTATGAAGGATATATAGCTAAGCAATTAGAACAAGTTAATCAGTTTACTAAATTTGAAAAGAAATTATTACCTAGTGATATTGACTATTCAGATGTAAAGGGGCTTAGAACAGAGGCTATACAAAAGCTTAGCAATATAAGACCTGTAAGCATAGGTCAAGCCTCTAGAATATCTGGAGTTTCCCCAGCTGATATATCTGTACTTTTAATTTATTTAGAGCATCAATATAATAAAAGATAATGGAGGCCTTAAATGAAGTTTTATGAATTAATGAAAAATGCCACAGAAGAAGTAGGAATGTGTTTAAGTAAAGAACAATATGATAAATTCATGAAATATATGAGATTAATACAAGAATGGAATGAAAAAGTAAATTTAACAGCTATAACAGAGGATGAAGAGATTGTTAAAAAACATTTTATAGACTGTATAAAGGCATATAAAAGCGATGAATTAAAAAAAGCAGAAACTATAATAGATGTTGGAACTGGTGCAGGTTTTCCAGGAATTCCAATAGCTATTATGGACGAAAAGAAAAAAGTTACTTTATTAGATTCACTAAATAAAAGAATTAATTTTTTAAACTTAGTTATTAGTGAATTAGGATTAAAAAATGTTAAAACAATTCATTCAAGGGCAGAGGATGGAGCTAGAACAAAAGAGTTAAGAGAGAAGTTTGATATAGCAACATCTAGAGCAGTAGCTAACATGGCAGTATTATCAGAATTTTGCCTTCCTTATGTTAAAGTTGGAGGAAGTTTTGTTGCATTAAAGGGTCCTGCTATTGAAGAGGAGCTTGAAGGAAGCAGAAATGCTATAGGAGTATTAGGTGGAAAATTAAAAAATATAATTGAGGTAAAAATAGAAGAAACAGATTTAAATCACAATATAGTCATAGTTAGTAAGATTAAAGAGTGTCCAACTAATTATCCAAGAAAAGCAGGAATAGTTAATAAAAAACCAATAAAATAATTGTAAAAAAATTCCTGTAAAAAGAAGGAAAATCCGTATGCTTTATAGAACTTATATTAAAAGTATATTTTAAGGATGGTTGTGAGAAGCATATGAATAGAGAGATAATAAACATTAAGACTGAACAGATAATTCCAAACACATATCAACCACGAAAAAATTTTAACGAAGAAGCATTAATGGAATTATCACAATCAATTAAAGAGCATGGAATAATACAGCCACTTACTGTTAGAAAAATAGGGGAAATATATGAATTAGTTGCAGGGGAAAGACGTTGGAGAGCAGCTAGAATGCTATCATTAGAAGAGGTGCCTTGTATTATAGTTGATATAACTGATAGAGAATCAGTACAAATAGCTCTTATAGAAAATCTTCAAAGAGAGGATTTGAATTTTATAGAAGAAGCAGAAGCATACTATAATTTAATTCATGATCATAATTTTACACAAGAAGAGATAGCTATAAAAATGGGTAAAAAGCAATCTACAATTTCTAATAAATTAAGGTTATTAAAATTGTCAGAGAAGGTCAGAGAATTATGTGTTAATAATTTTTTAACAGAAAGACATGCACGAGCTTTATTAATAATACCAAGTGAAGAACTTCAGATAAAAATAATTAAACAAGTAGTTAAAGAAAAGCTAAATGTTCAGGCTACAGAAGAACTAATTAATAAAGAACTTTTAAGATTAGCAGGAGAGCAATATAAAAATAGAAATAAAAATATAAAAGCAGTTTTTCCAGCAAAGCTTTATGTTAATACAATAAAGCAGGTTTTTAATAAATTTAATATACCTGTTGATTACAAGATTGATGATTCTGAAGAGTATATTCAAATAATAGTAAATATATCTAAAAGTAAAAAATAAGAAGTATATTTAGAGATAAAATTTTAATAAATATAATTTTAAATGTTTCACGTGAAACAATATTAATAAGAGGAGACTTTTTTTAAGTCTCTATTTTTTTATTCTATAGGAAATTATATGTCAAAAAAAGTTTTTACTATTAAGTTTATAAACTGTGGATAAATTTGTGGATAACTTGTTAATATAAGTTTAATAAAAGAAATAAATTTAAAATTTTCTTTTATTTAATTAATGTGTAAATTATTATTTTGTGCGATTTAGAGGCATTAGGATAAAACAAAAAATAATAATTCACAACTTTTCACAAAAAGTTTATCCCTGTGGATAAGTTGTGGATAACTTTTTAATTAATAATAAATTAATATTTTATATTATCAGATATTTGTAAAAAAATCTTTTATTATAGAAAAACATTATATATAATAAATATATAAATAATTCTAATTTAAGGGGCTTATTAACTATAAAAACTTATATCTTATTTTTCTAAAAAAAGGGGGTGTGGCTCTAGTTTAGAGCTTTTTTATATGAAAATAATTTGTATTTTTAATCAAAAAGGTGGAGTTGGAAAAACTACGACTAATATTAATTTATGTGCTTATTTGGCAATGGAAGGCTATAAAGTTTTGACAATAGATATAGACCCACAAGGAAATACAACTAGTGGTTTTGGGTTAGATAAAAAGAACTTAGAAGTATCTATGTATGATGTGTTAACTACAGATTTTTCATTAAAGGAAGTTATTGTAAAAAGTGATTTAGTACAAAATTTATATGTTGCACCATCAACAATGTCTTTAGCAGGGGCAGAAGTCGAGATGATAGGAATACCTAGTAGAGAAACAATACTTCTAAATAAAGTAAAAGAAGTAAAAGATGAATATGATTATATTTTTATTGATTGTCCTCCATCTTTAGGTGTATTAACAATAAATGCTTTAACTTGTAGTGATTCAGTACTTATTCCAATTCAATGTGAATTTTACGCTTTAGAAGGAGTGGGGCAATTAATTAATACAATTCAGTTGGTTAAAAAGTCATTAAATAAGAAGTTAGAAATAGAAGGTGTATTAATGACTATGTTTGATTATAGGACAAACCTTAGTAATGAAGTTTATAGTGAGGTTAAAAAATATTTTAAAGATAAAGTATATAAAAATACAATTCCAAGAAATATAAGATTAGCTGAATCTCCAAGCTTTGGACTACCAATAATGTTATATGATGAAAAATGTAAAGGTGCAAAATCTTATTTGGATTTTACTAAAGAATTCTTAAGTAAGCAAAATTAAAGGAAGGGATTACATGAGCAAAAAATTTGGTTTGGGAAAAGGTTTAGAAGCATTAATATCAGAAAATGAGGAAAATATAAATGAAAGTGGTAATAAGCTATTTATACCATTAAATAAAATAAAAAATAATGCAGACCAACCTAGAAAGTCTTTTGATAATGAAAAGATAGCAGAACTTGCAGAATCTATAAAGCATCATGGAATAATTCAGCCTTTAATACTTATGAAAGAAAATGATGATTATGTTATTATTGCTGGAGAAAGAAGATGGCGTGCAGCAAAAATGGTTGGATTAAAAGAGGTTCCAGCGATAATTATGGATGTTACAGATAAAGAAGTGTTAGAATTATCTTTAATTGAAAACATTCAAAGACAAGATTTAAATCCACTTGAAGAAGCATTAGCATATAAGAAGTTAATAGATAATTTTAAATTTACTCAAGAAGAGTTAAGCAAAAGAATTGGAAAGTCTAGAACAGCTATTACTAATTGTATGAGACTTATTAACTTAGATGATAGAGTAAAAGAATATATTATTCAAGGAGTTTTATCAGAAGGACATGGAAGAGCATTACTTGCAATAGATGATGGAGATTTGCAATATGCAATTGCTCAAAAGGTAATTGATGAAAGCTTGTCCGTAAGAGAACTTGAGAGATTGATAAAAAAAGTATATGCTACAGAGAAAAAGAAGAAAAATGATGATAAAGTTGATGATAATAATATTTATTATAAAAATATAGAAGAAAAGCTTCAATCATATTTTGGAACAAAAATAAACTTAAGTTATAAAAAAGATAAGGGAAAAATAGAAATAGAATATTATTCAGAAGAAGATTTACAAAGAATTTTAGATATGATGAATATTGATTCTATGTAAAGCATTTATAATAAAATAAAGTAAATGTTTCACGTGAAACATTTTGAATATAGAAAGGAAGGAATTTTGTAGTGAAATATTTGTTAAATAATTTCAATGAATTTGTACCATACATACTAGGAGTCTTAATTATAGTAATTATATTATTATTTATACTAGTCATAGTATTATTTAAATCATTAAATAGAGTAGAAAGAAAGTATAAAAAATTTATGAGAGGAACTAATGGTAAAAATATAGAAGAGCTTATACTTAAAGAATTAGAAAATATAGAGCAAGCTAATAAAAATTCACAAGAGGCATTAGAAGAATGTGAAAAACTAACTACAAAGGTTAAAGGTTGTGCTCAAAAAATAGCAATTATTAGATATAAAGCTTTTGAAAATGTAGGAAGTGACTTGAGTTTTTCTATAGCAATATTAGATGGAAATGATGATGGAGTTTTAATAACAGGAATTTATGGAAGAGAAGAAAGTGTAACTTATGCTAAGCCTATTGATAAAGGAATATCAAGATATGGTTTATCAGAAGAAGAAAAGCAAGTATTAAATGAAGCAATAAATAATGAAAATTAACATTAGAAGAAAAGATGTAGTCATAAATAAAACTACATCTTTTTTTGTGAAAAATTTTCTGTGGAATTTTTGTTTATAAAAGATTTTATTCCTTGTGATATTGAATCTGCTAAATTCATTACTGTGTAAAGCCTAGTATTTTGTAATATAATAAATCCTGAATTATTTAAAATATTAACTACTCCAATAATACTAATATGACCAATAGGTCTTAATGTTTTATTTAGTGCAGCACCAGGATAAAGTGGCTTTTTTTCTATAAAAATTTTACCAACATTTTTAGGTGCTCCTAAAGAAGCATCAATTGCTATTATAAAAGGGTCTTTAAAGGAATCATAAATTTTTTTAAGTGTTAAATCTATGTTTAAAGAATGAATAGGATTTTCTAATGAACCATAAACATAAAATTTATTAGTTTTAATAGAGCTAAGTTTATATCCTATTAAAGGACCTAAAGAATCTCCACAAGATCTATCAGTACCAATACATAAAAATATAATTGCCCTATTGCTTGCTAAAATATTCTCTAAGGTATTGGAAAGATATTTTTCAATTTGAATATAAGCATTTGGAAAATATGAATCAATAGTAATAGAATCCATAAAAAACCTCCTTTTAGTGATAGTATTTTCTATAAAGGAGGTTTTTATTCAAATAAAGTAATTTAAGATTATTTGATTGTTTAGTAAAATGTTTCACGTGAAACATTAATTATATTTGCTAATAAATTGAAGAAAGTTTATTTATTATTGATAGGGTATAGTCAATCTCTTCAAGAGTATTAAAATAACTTAAGCTTAATCTTATTGTGCCTTTAGGAAAACTTCCTATTGTTTTATGGGCAAGGGGTGCACAGTGAAGACCACATCTTGTTTTAATTCCATTTTCATCTAGATAAAAGCCTATTTCAGCAGGGTCTATATTTTTATAATTAAAGGACACACATGTTGTTGAATTATTTATAGAACCATAAGTTGTTATATTATTTATATTATTAAGACCTTCAAATAGTTTCTTTCTTAATTTTTTATTATGTTCTTCTATGCTAGATAGTCCTATAGAATTTATGTATTCAATAGCTTTTGATAAGCCTATTATTCCTGGCATATTTAAGGTACCACTTTCAAATTTATCTGGTAAAAAATCTGGTTGAGTTAATGAATGTGAAAGACTACCAGTTCCACCACTAAATAAAGGGGAGCAACATTCATTTAATTTATCATTTATTATAAACCCACCAGTACCTTGAGGACCTAAAAGACTTTTATGACCTGTAAATGCAATAGCATCTGCATTTAAATCTTTCATATCTACTTTTATACTTCCTGCTGTTTGAGCAGTATCTATTATAAAGAATATATTATTTTCTTTGCATATTTCTCCTATTGTTTTTAATTGTTGTATTGAGCCTGTAACATTTGAACCATGAGATAAAATAACTAACTTTGTATTAGGTTTAATAGCTTTTTTTATATCACTAGGTTCTAAAAATCCTAAAGGAGAAGCTTTAATAAAGTCAACCTTAACATTTAATGAATTAATCATTTCTGTTAAAGGACGAAGTATTGAATTATGTTCCATAGTGGAAGATATAACATGGTCTCCTGATTTTAAAATTCCCTTTATTAATATATTTAAAGATGTAGTTATATTATTAGTAAATATAACATTTTCTGGTTTATCAAAGTTGAAAAACTTAGCTATATTCATTCTAGCTTTTAATAATTCTCTACTACTTTCTAAGGCATTTGAATAGTTTGAACGATTGGCATTTCCACAAACATTAACCAAATAATTATATATTGAATCTGCAACAACTTTTGGTTTAGGAAAAGTTGTACTTGCATTATCTAAATAAACTTCCATAAAAAAGCCTCCATAAATTTTTCAAATAATACTTATTCTATTATAAAATAAAGATATATTAATTCCAACAATAAATGTTTTTCAAAATAAAGAAGTTATAGTTTTATTCTAATACAATTAAATTATAAAATGTTTCACGTGAAACATTTTTATTTTAAGTAAAAAATTAAAAACTGTTTTAAAGTTCTTCTGTTTGTTATAATGTTTTTATAAGATAAAAAAGATTAACATATAGGAGAGAAAAAGATGGAGTATTTTATTATAATATATAAAAATACCTTTGATGCAATGGAAGCAGAACGTATTTTTAATGAAAAAGGATTTAAATTTAAAATAATGCCAACACCTACTTCAATAACTCAAAGTTGTGGAATATGTACAAGATTTGAAATTGAGGAGGAGGCAGAAATAAATGCTATTATTGAAGATGAAATTGTAACATATAAAAATATATTTAGAAAAGCTGAAAATGGATTTCTTCAAATAAGGTAATGAAAGTAGGTTGATATATGTGAATTTATTTTCAATAGATACTGATAAAACTGGAATAAGTATAGGAAAGTTTTTGATTAAGTTTTCCACAATAGAAAATATAATAAATGAATGTATAAAAATTGTTATAATATTATTTTTAATGTATTTAGCTATTAAAATAGGAAATAAGATTATTGATAAGTTTGTTAAAAATCAAATAAAAAGTAAGGCTATGTTTTCCATTAATGACCAAAAGGCTAAAACAATTGGTGGAGTATTAAAAAGTGCATTAAAATATATGACCTATTTTGTAGGTATTGCATTAATTTTTTCAGATATGTTTAAAGGAGTATCTGTAGCCTTAGCAAGTGTAGGTGGATTTGCAGTAGGTTTTGGAGCTCAAAGTCTTGTTAAAGATGTTATAAATGGATTTTTTATTTTATTTGAGGACCAATATGGAGTTGGAGATTATGTTACAATAGGAAAATTTAGTGGCATAGTTGAAACTATGGGACTCAGAACAACTGTTATAAAAGATTTAAATGGAGATGTTCATTTAATACCTAATGGTTCAATAACAGAAGTAACAAATCATTCAAAGGGAAATATAAGATTCTTAGTTGATATAGAAATATCTTATAAAGAAGATATAAATAAAGCAATAGATGTTATAACTAAAGAGTGTAAAGTATTTGAAAAAGAAAATGAAGATGTAGTAGAACCAATAGAAGTATGGGGAGTTATATCTTTAAATGCTTATAGCATAACAATTAGAGTTGCTGGAAAAAGTAAGCCTTTAAGCCAATGGAAAATGGAAAGAGACTTACGTAAAAGATTAAAAGAAGCAATAGATAAAGCAGGAATAGAGATTCCATATCCTAAGACAGAAATAATTAATAAAAGTGAATAAAATGAGGAGGAGTTTTTGTGGTAGAAAATTTTAATTTAGGGGATATAATACAAATGAAAAAGAAACATCCTTGTGGAGAGTATAATTTTGAAGTTATACGTTTAGGGGCAGATATAAAGATAAAATGTACTGGATGTGGCAGAATAGTAATGATACCAAGACCAAAGTTTGTAAAGGGAACAAAAAAACTTATAAAATCTTCAACAATAGAAAATGAAACTGATAATAAGTAGAATAAAATGATAAAAAATAACTGAAAAAAACTTGCAAAGCATAAGCTAAAATGGTAAAATCAATACTTGAAGTCCTGCTATGTATAAATGCATAGCCGTTAAGTCCAGAGGAGGTGAATTTGATGAGAAAGTACGAAACTATATTCATACTAGACCCATCATTCGATGAAGAAGCAGTTAAGGCAAGCATCGAAAAATTTAAGGGTGTTATAGAAAATGGTGGAGGAACTGTTGAAAATGTTGATGAATGGGGTAAGAGAAAGCTTGCTTACGAAATCGCAAAAGTAAACGAAGGTTACTATACATTAGTTAACTTTACTGCACCAGCTGAATTACCAAGCGAATTAGATAGAATATTCAGAATTACTGATGGTGTTATAAGACACATCATTGTTAAGGAAGCATAGGAGGTATTGTTGTGAATAAGGTTGTTCTTGTAGGAAGATTAACAAAAGATCCTGAATTAAGATTTGCCGCAGGTAGTGGTTCTGCAGTATGCAGATTTACTGTTGCAGTAAATAGACAATTCAAGAAAGATGAAACTGATTTTATCGGATGCGTAGCTTTTGGAAAAACTGCAGAGATTATAGCACAATATCTAACTAAAGGCAGAGAAATCGCTGTATCAGGAAGCATTAGAACTGGTAGTTATGATGCTCAAGATGGAACAAAAAGATACACTACAGACGTTGCTGTAGATTCTTTTGACTTTATTGGTAGTGGTAGCGGAGCTGCTAGAAACAATGATTCATTTAACAATAATAATAATAATGGAAATTCTGGTTATTCAGCTCCATCTAATGACGAAAGATTTGGTGGAGATAACTTTAATGATGACATAACTCCAGTAGATGACGGAGATATGCCATTTTAAAAAATTCAAAAGGTAAGGAGGGAAATTTTAATGAGAGACGCAAAAAGACAAGGCGGAAAGATGAGAAGATCTAAGAGAAAAGTATGTGCTTTTTGTTCTGATAAAGCTGAATTTATAGATTATAAAGATATAGCTAAGTTAAGAAAGTATGTTACAGAAAGAGGTAAGATTTTACCAAGAAGAATTTCTGGAACATGTGCTAAGCACCAAAGAGAATTAACTTCAGCAGTTAAGAGAGCAAGAAACATAGCATTATTACCATTTACAACAGAGTAAAATGCAATCTAGAGTTTTATTAGATTTTTAGAGTATCGAATTTTCGGTACTCTTTTTTTTTCAATAGGAAATTGATAGTGCAATCTTTTTGTGACATTAAAAAAAATTAATTGCATAAAGTAACTTTTATATTAAGTTTATCTTTGAGTATTGGTTTTGCTTTTTTGTCAAATGTCACAATAAAATTATACTATCAGGAAAATTATATAATTTGTTAAACTGTGGATAGACTTGTTAGCTTAATAATAAATTTTTATAAAAAATTATTTAAACAAAAGTGAATATCATAACAATATTTCAAAAAAATGGAAAAAATATTTCTCTTTAGTTGCATTAATAGTTAAAAGAATTTAAAATGTAATATATAAGGTTAGGGGTGATTTCTATGAAGCGAAAAGAGCTTAACATAATGGCTAATGTTAAGATGATAGAAAATTTAAAAGCTCAATTACTATGTATTATAGGTGAATTCTTTAGATTATTAACTAAAGGCACTAATGTTGCACAAGATGCAATTTTAGATTGTATTTCAGGTGCTATAATAATATTATATGTATTAGGAAGAAAACTAGGTTATCCCTTATCAGAAATTGACCATACTATAAAAGGTAAGTTAGACTTAGGAATAAAGGCAGAAGATGAAGTGGAAAAAGAAGGCAAAAGTCTTAGCGAATTAAAAAAATATATAAGTAATAGGAGAGATTAGCATCTTATTAGGAGGATATTTTTATGGAGAAACTTAAGATGTTTAAGGTTTATCTTAAATCGATACTGTTAATATCTCTATCATTAATTTTTTATTTTACAGGTCATACAATTGAAGGTGTAATTATGTTTTTAATATATCTTGTAGATAATTTTTATACACTAAATTGTTACTGGAAAAAACAAAATAATGTGGATGATTTCTGTAAAGAGATAAATAAAAATATAGAAGGTAATGCATGTAATTTATCTTTCCCAATTGTTGTTATAAAATATTCAGGAGAATTAATTTGGTTTAATGAAAGATTTTCTGAATTGATAAATAATAAAAGTGATATATTAGGGAAAAATATTGCAAGTATAGCTAGAGGTTTAGATTTTGAAGAACTGTTAAAAGATGAAGATTCTCAATATAAGACAATGAAGTATAATGGAACTTTTTATAAAGTATATAGTAGAAAAATTAAACATGATGGTCAAATTTTTGCCATTATATATTTTAATGATATTGGAGAATTAATTGAAGCTGAAAGCGCAAAAGAAAGTATAATATTACTTGAAGTTGATAATTTAAATGATGTTTTAGAAATCACTGAAGAAAATGATAGACCTTTATTAATAGCAGAAATTCAAAGAAAGATAAATGCATATGCTCACAAACTTAATGCTATGATAAAAAAATATGATAATAGCAAGTATGTATTATCGGTTCAAGATAAATATATAGAAGAACAAATAGAAGAAAATTTTACAATACTAGATGAAATATCAGATATTAATAGAGGAAGTAAAGTTGAAGTAACCTTAAGTATGGGAATTGGAAGAGGTGGAGCATCACCTATGGAAAATGATACTTTTGCTACCTTAGCAAAGGAGCTTGCCCTTGGAAGGGGTGGAGACCAAGTTGTCATAAAGAATAAAGATGAAATAAAGTTTTTTGGTGGCAATACAAAAGAGATTGAAAAAAGAACAAGAGTAAGAGCTAGAGTAATATCCCATGCTCTTAAAGAATTGATATATGAAAGTAGTAAAGTATATATAACAGGACATAAAAATGCAGATATGGACTGTTTAGGTTCAGCTACTGCATTAGCCTCAGCTGTTAAAAAGTTAGGAAAGGAATGTAATATAATATTAAATGGTAGTAATGCATCTATAGAGTATTTTTATGGAAAATTACTTCAGAATGAAGAATATAAGACATTAATGATAGAGAGGGAAGATGCTGAAAGAGAATTAGATGAGGATACTTTAGTAATTATTGTTGATGTTCATAATAAGAGCTATGTTGATAATATATCAATAGTTGAAAAGGCTAAAAAGAAAGTTATAATAGACCATCATAGAAGAAGTCCTGATATAATAGGAGGAACATTGCTAAATTATATAGAAGTTTATGCTTCATCTACTTCAGAAATGATAACAGAGATTTTACAATATATTGTTGAAAAGCCTAAGTTAACAAATATAGAAGCAAATGGACTACTTGCAGGTATTTATATGGACACTAAAGGTTTTTCTTTTAAAACAGGTGTAAGAACTTTTGATGCAGCTTCATTTTTAAAGAGTCAAGGGGCTGATACAATAGAAGCTAAGAAGATGGTTACAGATAACTTAGAGGATTTTGTACTGATAGCAGATATAATTAAATCAGCAGAAGTAGACCCTGAAAACAATATAGCAATAGCTATTTGCCCTAATAATGTAAATAATGTCATCGTTGCAAAGGCAGCAGATGAATTACTTAATATATCAGGAATTTTTGCAAGTTTTGTACTTGCAAGAATAGAAGATGCAATTTATATTAGTGGTAGGTCTGTTGATGATATTAATGTTCAAGTTATATTAGAAGAACTTGGAGGTGGTGGACATATGAATATTGCAGGTGCAAGACTTGAAAATTATAGTATGTCACAAGCCATAATAGCACTAAAAGAATCAATAAATAAACATGTAAGGATAGGTGAACAGTAATGAAAGTTATATTATTACAAGATGTTAAAAAAATAGGTAAGAAGGGTGATGTTATAAATACATCAGATGGATATGCAAGAAATTATTTATTTCCTAGAAAATTAGCAGAGGAAGCAACTGATTCAAATCTTCATATATTAAATAATAAAAAGGAAAATGAAAGAAAGCAAAAGCTTGCAGAATTAGAGGCTGCTCAAAAGCTTGCAAAGGAATTAAAGGGTAAAGAATTAAAGCTTACAGTGAAAACTGGAGAAAATAATAAACTTTTTGGAGCAATAACAAGCAAAGATGTAGCAGAATTAATAAAGTCACAATATAAAGTAGAAGTTGAAAAGAAAAAAATTGTTATGGATACAATAAAGTTAGCTGGAACATATGATATTGAAGTAAAATTATATCCAGAGGTTTCAACAAAAATGACATTGATTATTGTTCCAGGAAAATAAGGAGGAGTACTGTTGAATTTACAAAATCAAGAAGAATTTTTAGAACTAATACTTAAAAATGGATTATCTCCAGAAATTCAATTAGCAGTATTACTTGAAAATCTTGATACTGTTTTTGAAAAAGGAACTATAAGAGCAAGAATAGTAAAGTTTAAGCTTCAAAAATATATGAAATCTCAAAATATATGTGAAAAAGCATATGCTCTTCTTATGATAGTATCAGATGGAAAGGCTATAGATTGCATTCCGAGAGAAGATGAAATAAAAGATAAATTATCTTTAGCTATTGAATATATAATAGAACATATTGCTCAAAGGGTTGTAAAAGGAAAAATTGAAGAAAAAGTAGAAGCAACTATTATGGAAAAGCAAGAGAAGTATATTGATGATGTAAGGCTTTCTGTTATTAAAAAAGAAAAGGGTATTGAAAATAAAAAAACTAAAAAGAAATATAATAGCCTTGTTAATATGGACCAAAGAGTTGTTAGTAAGAACTTAATGAAGTTTGTAAGACCAGAAGAATTAAATGAAATAGTTGGTCAAGAAAGAGCTATAAAGTCTCTTATATCAAAGCTTTCTTCTCCATATCCACAACACATTATTTTATATGGACCTCCAGGAGTGGGTAAAACAACAGCAGCAAGACTTGCATTAGAAGAAGTAAAAAAGCTTTCATTTACTCCTTTTGATGATGATTCTAAGTTTGTTGAAGTTGATGGTACAACTTTAAGATGGGACCCTAGAGAAATAACAAACCCTTTGTTAGGTTCAGTACACGACCCTATATATCAAGGAAGTAAGAGAGACCTTGCAGAAATAGGTATTCCAGAGCCAAAGCTTGGATTAGTTACTGAGGCTCATGGTGGAATATTATTTATTGATGAAATTGGAGAATTAGATAATATACTTCAAAATAAATTACTAAAGGTTCTTGAAGATAAGAGAGTAGAATTTTCATCATCTTATTATGACCCTGATGATGAAAACATACCTAAGTATATAAAATATCTATTTGAAAATGGAGCACCAGCTGACTTTGTTTTAATAGGAGCAACAACAAAAGAACCTTCAGAAATTAATCCAGCATTAAGGTCTAGATGTACTGAGGTTTATTTTGAACCTTTATCAGCAAAAGATATAGAAGAAATAGTAGAAAATGCAGCTGCTAAATTAAAAGTTAAACTTGAAGATGGTGTAGCTGAATTAATAAGTAGATATACAATTGAGGGTAGAAAAGCTGTAAATATTTTAACTGATGCATATGGCTTAGCTTTATATACTCAAGATGAAAAAAAAGTTGAGGGATTTGAAATAAAGCTTAAAGATGTTGAAGAAGTAATTGCAGTAGGAAGATATGTTCCTTTTGAGAGAATATCTAACTTATCTGAAAAAGAAGTAGGTCATATTTATGGCTTAGGAGTAAGTGGATTTATAGGTTCAACAATAGAAATAGAGGCAGCGGTATTTCCAGCAAAGAAAAAAGGTTGTGGAGCAGTAAGATTTAATGAAACAGCAGGAAGTATGGCAAAGGATTCTGTATATAATGCAGCTTCTGTTATTAGAAAGTTTACAGATAAGGATATAAGAGATTTTGACATACATGTTAATGTAATTGGTGGAGGAAAAATTGATGGACCTTCAGCAGGAGCAGCAATAACTGCATGTGTAATTAGTGCATTGTTAGATAAACCTATAAGGCAAGATGTTGCAGTGACAGGAGAAATATCTTTAAGAGGTAAAGTAAAACCTGTTGGAGGAATATTTGAAAAAATTTATGGTGCTAGAAGAAATGGAATAAAATTAGTATTAATTCCAAAAGATAATGAAAAAGAAATTCCTCAAGGTTTAGATGATATAGAAGTAAAAACCATAAGCAATATTGATGAATTACTAAAAATTATATTTGATTAATTAAGAAAGGAGAGTTAATTTTTGGACGCTCCAATAATGAGAAGCTTACCTCAAAGCATAGAAGCAGAACAGTGTGTATTAGGAGCTATGATTACTGATAAAAACGCTATTGCTGAGGCTATTGAAAAGCTTGAAGAAGAAGATTTTTATAGAGATGGTCATAAGGTGATTTTTAAGACCATCTCTGAAATGTTTAAAGATGATATGCCAGTAGACCTTGTTACATTGTTAGAAAGATTAAAGGCTACTGAAAAGTTAGAAAAAGCAGGTGGGGTAACTTATGTGTCAGAGCTAGGTTCCTCATTGCTTACTACAATTAATTTATCTGCGTACATAAAAATTGTAAAAGAAAAATCAATACTTAGAAAACTAATAAAGGCATCTACTTCAATAATTGAAGATAGCTATAATAAACAAGGGGAAGTAGAGAATGTATTAGAGGGTGCAGAAAAAAGAATTTTTGATATAGCAGAAAAAAGAAATACTAGTGATTTTGAACCATTAAATGTAGTATTAGAAAGAGGATTTGTTGAAATTGAAAGAATATTTAATAATAAAGGTGAAATTACTGGAGTTGGTTCAGGATTTATCGATTTAGATGCAAAGACATCAGGATTTCAAAAGGGAGATATGGTTTTAATAGCTGCTAGACCATCAATGGGTAAAACCACCTTTGCATTAAATATTGCAGAACACGCAGCCTTAAGGGAGGGAAAAAGTGTAGTAATATTTTCATTAGAAATGTCAAAAGAACAGTTAGCATATAAACTATTATGTTCTGAAGCTAATGTAGATATGCTTAGGCTTAGAACTGGTGCTCTTGAGGATAAAGACTGGGAAAGCATAGCTAGAGCAACAGGTCCATTATCAAAGGCAAAGATATATATTGATGATACTGCTGGAGTAACAGTTATGGAAATGAGGTCTAAATGCAGAAGATTAAAATTAGAATATGGAATAGATTTAATAGTTATTGACTATCTTCAATTGATGTCTGGTTCTTCAAATGAAAGCAGACAACAAGAGGTATCTGAAATATCAAGATCTATTAAGGCTTTGGCAAAGGAAATGGAATGCCCAGTTATAGCATTGTCACAGCTTTCACGTGCACCAGAGCAAAGAGCAGACCATAGACCGATGCTTTCAGATTTAAGAGAATCTGGTTCTATAGAGCAAGATGCTGACCTTGTTATGTTTTTATATAGAGACGAGTATTATAACAAAGAAACAGAAGATACAAATATAGCTGAATGTATTATAGCTAAGCAAAGAAATGGTCCAGTTGGAACAGTAAAGCTAGCTTGGCTTGGTCAATATAGTAAATTTGGTAATTTAGAAGTTACACATAAAGAATAAAATGGGGGC
The DNA here is from genome assembly GCA_022785265.1 of Clostridium sp. Classification (GTDB taxonomy): domain Bacteria; phylum Bacillota; class Clostridia; order Clostridiales; family Clostridiaceae; genus Clostridium. Next base: position 31,202 of record JALFQD010000218.1, read on the forward strand.
TAAAAAAATGAGTAAAAAAATAGGTTTTATTGGTTGTGGAAATATGGGAAGTGCTATGGTAGGGGGACTTATTAAATCTGGATTTCAAAAGAAAGAAGATATAATAGTTTCTGCTAGAACACAAGTCTCAGTGGATAAGATAAAAAATAGTTTTGATGTTTTTGGAACAACAGATAATAAATATGTGGCTAAAAATTCTGATGTAGTAGTGTTTGCAGTAAAGCCTAATATGTATAAAAATGTTGTTGAAGAAGTAAAGGAAGAATTAACAAAGGATAAGCTTATAATAACAATAGCAGCAGGAATAAGTATTTCTAATATGGAAGAATGGCTTGGAAGTGATGCTAAGATTGTAAGAACAATGCCAAATACTCCAGCACTTGTTGGAGAGGCAATGTCTGGAGTTTGTCCAAATAAAAATGTATCTGAAGAAGAATTAAAGTTTGCTTTAGATATGTTTTCTAGCTTTGGTGAATGTGTTGAACTTGCAGAAAAAGACTTTCATGCCTTTACTGGATTATGTGGTTCTTCACCAGCATATGTATTTATGTTCATAGAAGCTATGGCAGATGGAGCAGTAAAAATGGGCATTCCAAGAGCAAAAGCTTACAAGATGGCAGCACAAAGCGTTTTAGGCTCTGCTAAGATGGTATTAGAAACAGGAAAACATCCAGGAGAACTAAAAGACATGGTATGCTCACCAGCAGGAACAACAATAGAAGCAGTTGAAGTCCTAGAAAGCCTTGGCTTCAGAAACGCAGCAATGCAAGCCGTAATAAAATGCTCAGAGAAATCAAAGAATATGTAAATCTAGCTTAATTTATCTTGGTTCAAAAATATTAAAAAAGTAGCTATTTAATAAAGAAATTTGATAACAATATAGTATTATAACACTTAAAAAAACACTATATATTAAATTTCTTAATTCAATAGTTACTTTAATTTTTAGCTTAAATTTCTAATTTGTTTAGAAAATAATATTGTTTTTAATTTAAAGATTATTTTAGCTCTTTACTTAAAAAGCTTACATTTATATTAAAAATATATAATAAAGCTTAATTTTATAAGGTTTTATAAATTGCTGAGCAATAAACATTATAGTAATAAACAGTATCTAATAAATTAAATTTTGATTATTAAAATAGTAGTTACCTTATTTTATGAAGGCGTGACTTGGAGCCTGTCGACGGAACGACTGAATAAATATAAGGTAACTACTATTTTTGAAACAAGCCCAATTTTTTAAATTTTGTTAACTCCAGTCTTTATTGCAGCAGCTTTAACAGCCTCTGCAACAGCTTTTTGCACCTTAAGGTCAAATGCCTTAGGAATTATATTCTCAGCTGTTATTTCGTCGTCTGAGATTGAATTTGCAATAGCATAAGCAGCAGCAACTTTCATTTCTTCATTTATTTCACTTGCTCTAACATCTAAAGCACCTCTAAATATTCCAGGGAAAGCTAATACATTATTGATTTGGTTTGGATAATCTGAACGTCCAGTTCCAACAACTTTAGCTCCAGCTTCAAGAGCATCTTCTGGGAATATTTCTGGAGTAGGGTTTGCCATAGCAAAAAGTATAGCATCCTTATTCATTGAAGCAACCATTTCTTTAGAAACTATATTAGGAGCAGAAACACCTATAAATACATCTGCATTTTTAATAGCATCTTTTAAAAGACCAGTTTCTTTATTTGGATTTGTTATTTTAGCAAGTTCTTTTAAGTTATCATTAGGTAAAATTCCACCTTCGTGTATAACTCCATTAATATCACACATTACAATATTCTTTACACCAGATGCAAGAAGAAGCTTGCAGATTGCAGTACCTGCAGAACCAGCACCATTTATAACAATTTTTAGGTCAGCTAGGTTCTTTTTTACAACCTTTAATGCATTTATTATTCCAGAAAGAACTACCACAGCAGTACCATGTTGGTCATCATGGAAAACAGGAATATCTAATCTTTCTTTTAATCTTCTTTCTATTTCAAAACATCTTGGAGCAGATATATCTTCTAAGTTTATTCCCCCTAAAGATGGAGAAATTCTTACTATAGTTTCAACTATTTCATCAACATCTTTAGTATCTAGAACTATTGGAAAAGCATCAACATCTGCAAATTCTTTAAATAATACACATTTTCCCTCCATAACAGGTAAGGAAGCTAAAGGTCCTATGTCTCCAAGCCCAAGAACAGCAGTACCATCAGATATTACAGCAACATTATTCCATTTTCTTGTGTATATATAAGCTTTTGAAGGGTCTTTATGTATTTCTCTACAAGGTTCTGCAACTCCTGGAGTATATGCAAGGCTAAGGTCATCAGCATTATTTACTTTAGCTAATGAGTTTACTGCAATTTTTCCTCTTAGCTTTTCGTGGTATTTTAAAGATTCTTCATAAATAGTCATTAAAAACACTCCTTATTATAGTTATTTTATATCAAAGTATTAACTTTTATTAATTTGCATTTAAAATAAAATTTGTACAACAATATATATTATACGAATTATTTTCAAGTTTTGCAAAAAAATATTCGACATTATAGTTGACCTATTAAGTTGAGTTTGCTAGTATGAAAGGTGGATATGGATATTTTCACAAGGAGGCTAATGGTATATGTCAGCATTTATTGTTTTAGGAGCTCAATGGGGCGATGAAGGAAAAGGAAAGATGACAGATTATCTTGCAGAAGAAGCTGAGGTAGTTGTTAGATTTCAAGGAGGTAACAATGCAGGTCATACTGTAGAGGTTGGAGATAGACAATACAAGCTTCATTTAATACCTTCAGGTATATTATATGATGATAAGTTAAATGTTATAGGTAATGGGGTTGTTGTAGATCCTAAGGCCTTATTTGAAGAGATTGGTTATTTAGAAAATGAAGGAGTAAAAGTTACTCCTGAGAAGCTTATAATAAGTGATAGAGCACAATTAATCATGCCTTATCATAA
>JALFQD010000229.1 GCA_022785265.1 Clostridium sp.
AGAGAGAAGCTTTCTATTATTTCAAGCAAAAAAGAAGAAATTTTAAAAGAACTTTTGTGTGAATTTGATGAAGTTGTTATATTAAATACATGTAATAGAACTGAAGTTTATATTAATTATTCATGTAAAGAAGATTTAGTATTAGATAAAGTGTTTATGAAACTAAATTGGGATATATCCTTAAAAAAATATGTATTCTTAATGGATGAAAAAAATACAATAAAACACATATTTCAGGTGTCATCAGGTTATCATTCTAAGATAAAAGGAGAAAGTCAAATATTAGGGCAGGTAAAAGATTCATATAGGGATTCATGTAAAATAAGTGGAGCTACAAAAAGTCTTGGAAGATTATTTGAATGTGCTACTTTCTGTGGAAAGAAGTTTAGAGCTAAGGCAAAACTATATGAAATTCCAGTATCTTCAATATCAATAGTAGTAAATAAATTATTAGAATTAAATTGCAAAAAGGTGATGGTTTTAGGTTATGGACATATGGGAAAGCTTGCTATAAAATATCTTCTTCAAAGTAATTTTGAAGAAATAATTCTTGTTTTAAGGGATATAAGCAAAGCTAATGATATTAGTGATAAAAGAGTAAAAGTTATAACTTTTAAAGAAAAAAATAAGTACATAAATTATATGGATGGAATTATAGCTTGTACATCAGCACCACATTCAGTAGTGCTAGAAAATGATATTATGAAAACAGGAAATAAGATATATTGTTTTGACCTTGCTGTTCCTAGAGATATTGATAAAGAGGTATTAAAGCTAGAAAGAATTGAAGGGTATAATATTGATGAAATAAGTAAGATTGATGATAAAAATAAAGTGTTAAGAATGGAAAGAATGAATCAATATGAATATATTATAAATGATTCAATTAATGAATATATAAAATGGTTAGAGCTTAGAAAGCTATCACCAGAAATTAAAAAAATTAAAGAAAATGCAGAAAGGGTATATAAAAGAAGATTAAAGACTTACATAAATAAAAGCAAAGATATAGATGAAAGCGAACTTGTGGAAAAACTTCTAAAAAGCATAACAAATCTTTATTCAAATAGAGCTATTGAAATTTTAAAAGAAGAAAAGCTTAAAGGAAGTGAAAAAGAATGCCTAGAAATAATAAAAAAGATATTTACGAAGGAAGAATAGAGTACTCTTCAATAGCTTTCCTATCTAAAAAGCTTAGAGTAGGTATTATAGGAGCAGGAAAGGGAGGAGTAATTAAGGCGAGGCACTTTTTAAAACAAAATTCACAAGTTTTTATATTAACTAAAGATAAAATATCACAAGAAGGAATTGAAAAAGCAACAATAATTAACAAAGAATATGATAGAAGCTTTATATTAGATAAACATATAATAATAATTGCAGTAAAAGATGACAGTTTAAGAAATAAAATAAAAGAGCATTGTGAAGAAATATATAAAATATACATTGATGCATCTAATTTTAAAGAAGGAATGGGAGTCCTTCCTGTGCAAAGAGAAAGTGAAAATTTAGTTTTTACTCTTAACACTAAAGGAGGAAATCCAAAAGCATCAGTATTTATTTCAAATAAAATAAAAGAAGAGTTAAAAAAATATGATGATTTTGTTGAATTTACAACAATAGTAAGAAATGAATTAAAGGAAAACAATAAATTAAAAGATGAAGTTTTAAATTTTATATTTAATGATGATTTTATTTTCTTTTTTAATAAAGGAAAGGGAAATATTATTTTAAAAATGTTTTATGATAAAAATTAATAGTAAACCTATAATTACAAGATGATTAGTATGACTTTAAAGTGAAAAGTGTGAATTATTACTTTGTATTGACCTAGAATTGTCAGGAAAAAAATCAAAGTAATAAATTCACACTTTTTTATTCAATAGGAAATTATATCAGTTACTATGCCTTTTTATATAATATACACATAAATGAAAAAAATAGAAAAATAGTATTGACAAAATAAAATATATAAAATATAATAATAACATACTAAACATATATGTTATTAAAAATAAAAATATTAATTACTTTATATAAACTTAGGAGGATAAATTTATGGCTAATCAAGATAGAAAATTAAAATTTGAAACTTTACAACTTCACGTAGGACAAGAAAATCCAGATCCAGCAACTGACTCAAGAGCAGTTCCAATATATCAAACAACTTCATATGTATTTAAAAATTCAGCTCATGCAGCAGCAAGATTTGGTTTAGCAGACGCAGGAAATATTTACGGAAGATTAACAAACTCAACTCAAGATGTTTTTGAAAAAAGAGTTGCAGCTTTAGAAGGTGGAGTAGCAGGACTTGCAGTAGCATCTGGAGCAGCAGCAATAACATATACTTTCTTAAACTTAGCAAAAGCTGGAGACCACATAGTAGCAGAAAAAACAATCTATGGAGGTTCTTATAACTTACTAGCACATACATTAGCTGATTATGGAATAACAACAACTTTCGTAGATCCAGGTAAATTATCGAACTTCGAAGATGCAATTCAAGAAAACACAAAGGCAATATTTATAGAAACTTTAGGAAATCCAAATTCAAATATTGTAGATGTTGATGCATTAGCAGAAATTGCTCATAATCATAAAATTCCATTAGTAGTTGATAACACATTTGGAACTCCTTATTTATTTAGACCAATCGAACATGGTGCAGATATTGTTGTACACTCAGCTACAAAATTCATTGGTGGACATGGTACTTCATTAGGTGGAGTAATTGTAGATTCAGGAAACTTTGACTGGGCAGCTTCAGGAAAATTCCCTCAATTATCAGAACCAGACCCAAGCTATCATGGAGTAAAATTTACAGAAGCAGCAGGACCAGCAGCTTTCGTTACAAGAGTAAGAGCTATTTTATTAAGAGATACAGGAGCTACTATAAGTCCATTTAATGCATTTATCTTATTACAAGGATTAGAAACTTTATCTTTAAGAGTTGAAAGACACGTTGAAAATGCTTTAAAGGTAGTTGAATTCTTAAAGAATCATCCACAAGTGGAAAAGGTAAATCATCCATCATTAGAAGATGCTCCAGACCATGAATTATATAAGAAATACTTCCCAAATGGAGCAGGTTCAATATTTACCTTTGAAATTAAGGGTGGAGCTAAGGAAGCTCAAGAATTTATAGATAAGCTTCAAATATTCTCATTACTTGCAAATGTTGCAGATGTTAAGTCATTAGTTATACACCCAGCAAGCACAACTCACTCACAAATGAACGAAGAAGAGCTT
>JALFQD010000268.1 GCA_022785265.1 Clostridium sp.
GCAATCTAATTGTGCAATAGCTATTGTGAAAATTCCGTTTATTATCATAGTTATTCCAGAAGATGCTGTTTTTTCTTTTTTAGTCATCCTAAATGTTATAGATGAATATCCTACTACACAAAGCATAGGAAACATTACTAACATCATATTTTTTATAAGATTTAAATTATACACATTATTTAAAATTGGCCACCAATTTGGTGTATTAATACTTTGTACGAAAGCACTATTATTAGTAATAGATTGATATGCCATAAAAAGCACTATTGATAACGGCCAACATCTTCCAAATATATAACCACCTTTTATAACTCCATCTTTATTTGAGAATACTGGAATTGCACCCTTATATCCATCACTTATTACTAAAATTGCATTTATAATATTTATTACCCCAACAAAGGTAAATAATGAGCCTATATTTATTTCTATTGCTTTTTTAAATATAAGAGAGGCAATTCCTAAAATAGATGCAGTATAAGAAATGCCTAAAAATCTATTTTTACTAAATATTAATGATATAGAAAATAACACTAATATAATTAATCCAATATTTTTATTAAAAACAACACCTAAATAGCTTAAAATTAAACTTGTTATGGTACCTGCTATAATACCTAATACTATTTGTGATAAGGTAAGCTCTAAAGCTGAATTTACAGAATCACCCATTATCATTTTTTGCATTATTGCCAATTTCTTATTATTAAAAAATAACATTATTCCCATTAAAATCAACATACCTATAAAAAGTGGATTAGCTATCATAGATGCTACTGATTCTAAAGTGAACAAAAATAAATTCATAAATTCAATATCCCCCTACTATTTAAGCTTTTCATTTAAAATTTCTAATGCTTTATTTATTTGAGAGTCTTTTTCTTTTGTATATTCGTCCTTAAGCTCATCTTCATTTAATTCCACTTCATAGTCTGGATTAATTCCAACTTTATTTATATTTTCTCCATTTGGAGTATAATATTTTGAAATTGTTACTTTTAATCCACCATTTCCACTCTTTAATTCAAAAGGGATTTGAACAACACCTTTTCCATAAGTTTTTGTTCCAACAATAGTTGCAACTTTATAATCTCTTAAAGCTCCAGTAACTATTTCTGATGCACTTGCAGTATAACCATCAGTTAATACTACTAAAGGCATTCCTTCTGCTGAACCGCCTGTTGATTTAACATCTTCTCTATTTTCATATTTATCTATTGTATATGTTATTATTTTACCCTTTGGAATAAATTCTGAAGCAATTTTAGTTGCTTGAGTTAATAATCCTCCTCCATTTGATCTTAAATCAAACACTAATGCCTCCATTCCTTGTTTTTTTAGTTCTTCAAGTTTAGCGTGAAAGTCTTTGTATGCATTTTCATCAAAGCTAGTTAATCTAATATATCCTATTTCGTCATTAAGCATTTCTCCATTTACACATACATTTTTCACATCAGCTCTAGTAACACTCATTTTAAGCTTTTCTTCTCCTCTAAGTATTACTAAATCTAAGGTTTTTATTTCTTCACCTTTCATTAAAGCCACTGCTTTATCTGTATCTCCACCAATTTCTTCTCCATCAACAGAGAAAATTACATCTTTTGACTTAATCCCTGCCTTTTCTGCTGGACCACCTTCAATAGTAGATTGAACTACAACTTCATTATCCTTAGCTGCAATGTAGACCCCTATCCCTTTGAAACTTCCAGAAATTGAACTCATAAGATTTTTATATTCTTCTGAATTCATATAAACTGTGTAAGGATCTCCTAATGAATTAACCATGCCCTTTAGTGCTCCTTCAAGCATGACTTCATCATCCAACTCACCATCATATAAAGTTATTAAATCATCTCTTACCTCAAATAAGGTTTTGTACTTATCTACCTCTGCCTTATCCTTAAAAACATCTGCATAAATATCTCCATTTTTTCCAAAAACCACCCCAAATCTTGTTACATAGTTTCCACAAAAAAATGCTCCACCTATTAATAAAATAACTCCAAAAATTGAAAGTACTTTTAATATTTTACTTTTTCTTCTTTTGTTTTCTGTTTCTTCTTGAAATTGGCTCATTCTAAATTCTCCCTTTTTTTAAGATTCTTATACTTCTAAGAACTTTCTAAGAGCTAAATAACTTGCAAATCCTCCAACTAAAACGCCACCTAACACAAACTTCCATAATAATGATGTAAATACATATGATACAGGAATTAAATTTAATATAATTACTCTCGCTGCTATAAATGATATTACAAATTTATATAAGAAATATAATACAATAACTGATAAAAATGTACCTATTAAACCTATAAGAATACCTTCAATAATAAAAGGCCACCTTATAAACCAGTCTGTAGCTCCAACAAATTTCATTATTCCAACTTCTTTTCTTCTTACATATACAGTAAGTTTAGTTGTATTCATTATTAAGAATATTGATACTCCTATTAATATTATAAATAACACTGTTCCAATAATTTTAGTAAACCTTATTATATTTTGTATTGTATCAATACTTTCTTGCTCATCACTTACACTTTCTACTCCTTCTAAATCTTTAACAGCTTCTCTTATTGCAGGTGCATAAGACATATTTTCTAATTTAACTATGTAAGAAGCAGGTAATGGATTTTTTTCTAGAGTATATCCTTTTAAAATTCCTGCATTATTTTCTTGTAATTT
>JALFQD010000272.1 GCA_022785265.1 Clostridium sp.
ATTAGACGACCTGTAAATTCGTCAACGATAATTATTTCACCATCTTTAGCAACATAATCTACGTCTTTTTTCATTATAGCATGTGCTTTAAGAGCTTGGTTTATGTGGTGGAATAATTCAGTATGTTCTACATCTGTTATATTTTCAACATTGAAGTAAAGTTCTGCCTTTTTTATACCTGATTCACTTAATGAAACAGCCTTTTGTTTTTCGTCTATTTCGTAATCTCCATCTGATGGAAGTTCCTTTTCTTCTTCTGTTTTTTCTTGTTGAGTTTTACTTGGTCTCTTTAATGTCAATACAAATGTGTTGGCATCTGTGTATAGATGAGTAGATTTGTCCCCAGGTCCAGATATGATAAGTGGAGTTCTAGCTTCATCTATTAAGATTGAGTCGACTTCATCGACGATAGCATAGTTTAATTCTCTTTGAACTCTTTGTTCTTTGTGAATTACCATGTTGTCCTTTAAGTAGTCAAATCCGTATTCATTGTTAGTTCCATATGTTATATCACATTCATATTGTTTTCTTCTGACTTCTGGAGTTTGTCCATGAACTATAACCCCTACAGTAAGCCCTAAGAATTCGTAAATTTTACCCATGTCTTCCTTATCACGTTTTGCTAAGTAATCATTTACTGTAACAACATGCACACCTTTACCTTCAAGGGCATTAAGATATACAGGTAATGTAGCAACTAATGTTTTACCTTCACCTGTTTTCATTTCTGCAATTCTTCCTTGATGTAAAACTATACCACCAATGATTTGCACTTTATGATGTTTCATGTGAAGTTTTCTCCATGAAGCCTCTCTAACAACAGCGAAAGCTTCTACTAATATGTCATCTAGAGTTTCTCCTTTTGCCAATCTTTCTTTAAACTCAGGAGTCTTTGCTTGAAGTTGTTCATCAGTTAATTTACCCATTTCTTCGTCTAAAGCTAAAACTTTATTTGCAATAGGCTCTATTCTCTTAACTTCTCTTTCACTATATGACTTAAATATTGATTTAAAAAGTCCCATAATTTCATCCTCTCAATTCATTTATCTATTTAATATTATTTAAATAATATTTAGTATATATTTTTTCATATCCGTATTAATCAATTATAACATTATGTTATTACTTTTTTCAAGATATATATATATTAATTATCATTTTACAGTTAAATGTGTAAAATTTTAACACTTTCTTTACATTTACTCAAAAAAAGTTGAATATTAAAATTTATTATCAAGCTAATAAGGTATCCTTGATTTAACAAATTATATACCCTATTAATTAAAAAAAGAACTGCTATAAAGAAATTTACTTTCTTCATAACAGCCCTCATTTTTTACTTAATTATTATCTATACTCTGGTTCTATTAAACCATAATTTCCATCTTTTCTCTTATAAACTACATTTACCTTGCTTGTTTTCCAATCTTGATATACAAAGAAGTTATGTCCTAATAATTCCATTTGTAAAATTGCCTCTTCAGATGACATTGGCTTAACATTAAAGCTCTTAGTTCTTACTATTTTAGAATCATCATCATCCTCTTCTTCTTCAGAATTTATTGAATTAAAATCAGGATATCTTAAAGAACCTGTTGAATTTTTTCTTGAAAGTTTAGTTTTTTGTTTTCTAATTTGTCTTTCTAACTTTTCTTCTACTAAATCAATTGACTTATATAAATCTTCTGTTCCTTCTTCGCCTCTTAAAATTACTCCATTAAAAGGTATAGTAACTTCGATTATTTGTGTATTTTTTTGGACACTTAGGGTTGCTTTTGCTTCTACATTAGGATCAAAATACTTGTCCAATTTAGAAATTTTCTTTTCAACCATATCCTTTATTGCAGGTGTCAATTCTATATTTTTAGCTATTACTGTCACTTTCATATTTTCAGCCCCTCTCTACACGTTCTAAAATACTTAGAAGTTTTCTTAATTTCCTCCTTGTATTGACTATATTTTACCTTTTATGATTATAAATATCAATATCTTTATTCAGAATTTACAGAATATTATGTATTGATTGCTTTCTAAATCTCTTTTCTTCTTTCATTTTCACAGTTTTTTAATAAAAAATTAAAAAAACTACCCCTTAAAGAGATAGTTTTTAACTTACTTTATTTTCTTTTAACATAAGCTAGCTGACCTGGTCTTTGACCCCACACTCGCCTGCTGGAACTTTTGCTACCCGGAATTAACCTCTCACTACTAATACTCTCAACTTACGTTGGCAGGACTTACTTCTATACCGCACCATGCTCCCTAAAACTTTGTTTAGATTACGTGGATCGTTTTGCCTGCGACTAGCATCGACTTTCAACCACAGACCTAACTTACATTAATATATTATATATAAGATTTTGCTAGTGTCAATATTTTTATTTCAACTGCACCATATTTTTTCAAAACTTTTACACCTTCATTAAGAGTAGTCCCTGTTGTTATTACATCATCTAACAATATGAATTTTTTTCCTTTTACATCTTTCTCATTTATAATTTCAAAAGCATCTTTTAAATTTTCCATTCTTTCTTCTCTTTTCAAAGTCTTTTGTATTTTTGTTTCTTTTATCTTTTTAAGTGTGTTAATAGTTTTAATTCCAGTAGTTATGCTTAATTCCTTTGCAATATACTCACATTGATTAAATCCTCTTTCTTTTAACCTTTTCTTATCTATAGGTATATAGGTAAGATAGTATTCATCTTTATATTTTTTTATTTTTTCTTGAAGAAAATTTACTAAAATTTCTCCTGCTTGAAAATCTTTTTTGTATTTTAATAAAAGTATTAATTCTTTTAATGCACCTTTATAATAACCTACACACAATTCATCTTTATCACAAAATGTAATACTTTTTAGACATTTATAGCATAAACCATCTACCTCTTCATATCCACATACTAAACAGTTATTTCTAGGGGGATATAAAACAGTTAATATACTTCTCCATATAATTTTTATAGTTCTAAATAATTGCTCTCCCATACTTTTATATTAAAGTTTCTAGCAATTTCTTTGGCTTCATCCATGTCATAAGATATCTCATTTCCAACTAGAAGAACTTCTGGAAATTTTAAATTCATTTTAAATATCTCTCCGCAAATATAAATAAACTGTCTATAATTATAATTTTTATTATTTGCAAAAAGTACTATTGCCCCACCTATTGCTAAATCCTTAAAGGTCTCCTCCATACGATCTGTTATTATAAGCATTGCCTTATTACTTAATTTTAATACATCCTTTAAAGTTTTTTGTGTATCAAACTTAGGAAGAGCAGTTACTTTTACTCCATGTAATTTTAATTTATTAGCATAATATTCACATACCACACCAAGAGTCTCTTCATCTGGAACATACATTACTACTTTCTGTTCATTATCTATAAACCACTTTAAATAATCATATAAAATATAAGGAATATCCTTAGTTAAATCTATTCTAGTTGTCATAAGCCTTGGTTCTACAAATGGTCCTGTACTAAACATAGAAGGCAATTCAAAGTATTCTCCTGTAGGTATTATTGTCTCTATGCTATATATGATAACTCTTTTTGCATTATTAGCTATAGAATCATATTTTCTTCTTATTTCTTCTTTACTTAAGGTAGAAAATATTGAAATATCATCAATTATTGCTAGTTCATATACTTCTGATATATTATCACAATCATTATAATTTATAAAATTTATATCTACATCCTCTTTTTTATATCCATGTGTTAAATCTTTCTTTTCTAGTTTAAGTCTCTTTAATAGTTCTGTATTTTCGCTATTTTCATTCCATAAATATAATACCTTTTTCCCTGATTCAATAATATCTAAAATTATATTTTGAAAAATCATTGTACTATTATATGGTATTGTACTTATTGTTAAAGCTTTACTTTTTCTTTTATACCAGTTGTCAATTTTACTTATAGCCATGTTAATCTCTTGTTTTAATAACTTTCTTTTATTCACATTTCTTCCCTTCCCTCTAATCTAATTCACTATTAGTTAATACTTGTTTTATTTTGTATTCTAATGAAGAATATCTCTCCATACTACTTTTATTGTCAACCATGTATTTCAATGCTCCAGGATATCCTATAACTACTACAAGCTCCTTAGCTCTTGTTATACCTGTATATAGTAAGTTTCTATTCATAAGAAATGGTGCTCCATTAAAAGCTGGAATCACTACAACTTTGAATTCACTTCCTTGACTTTTGTGTATTGTAATAGCATAAGCAAGCTCTAATTCTTCTATACTTTCAGAATCATAGATTACTTTACGCTCATCGTCAAAAATAATAGTTACACTTTTTTCTTCTTCATCTATGCTTTTTATAAAACCTACATCTCCATTAAAAACTCCCTCACCTTCTTTCTCCCCTATTCCAGTTATAGAAGTCCAATTTAAAGTATAGTTATTTTTTGTTTGCATAACCTTATCTCCTTCTCTAAAGATAATATTTTTTTGTTTAATTTCTTTTTTATCTTTAGATGGGGGATTTAGTACTTCTTGTAGTCTTTCATTTAAATTTATTATTCCAAGGGGACCTTTTTTAATTGGACTTAAAATTTGAATATCTCTTCTCTTATCCCATTTTTTATTAAAATTAGGTAGTCTTCTATTTATTAAATCTAATAATGTAAATAATATACTATTTATATTTTCATCCTTTATAAAATAAAAATCATTATCTTTTCTATTTAAATAAGGCATCTCTCCATTATTTATTCTATGCGCATTAGTTATAATTAAACTTTCTTTTCCTTGCCTAAAAATTTCTTTAAGTCTAACTACTTTTATAATATCACTATTTATTAAATCTTTTAGTACATTTCCTGCACCTACTGATGGAAGTTGGTCTACATCTCCAACTATTATAAGTCTAGTTCCAAGCTTTATTGACTTTAATAAATTATTCATTAAAAAAATATCAATCATTGATGCTTCATCTACTATTAAAACATCACATTCTAATGGTTCTCCTGAGCCTGTATTTATATACTCCTCATCACCTGCTACCATATCTAATAATCGATGAATAGTTTTTGCTTCTCTTTCTGTGGACTCAGCCATTCTTTTTGCTGCTCTTCCTGTTGGTGCTCCTAAAATAACTTTCATTCCTTGATTTTCATAAATATCAATAATACATTTTATTATAGTAGTTTTTCCTGTTCCAGGTCCTCCTGTTATTATTTCTATTCCATTAGTAAAAGCACCTATTATTGCTTCTTTTTGAGATTTTGCAAAATTTATTTCTTGCTTTTTTTCAAATCCTTTTATTTCAAAATCTATATCTGTATTTATAACCTGAAAATTTTCCATAGAAAGTTCTGCAATCTTTTTTGTTATTCCATTTTCACTATAATTATATAATGGCAAAAAAACTCCATCTATATCATTAACTTTTTCAACAATAAATTTATTTTCTAAATGACCATTATATAAGCCTTGCTCTATTATATTTTTAGGAACTTGTAATAATTCTTGAGTTTCATTTATAAGAAGATTTTTAGGCATAAAAGTATTACCTGCAATACAAAATCTATTTAAAATGAATTGAATTCCACATATTACTCTAAAATCTGATTCCTTATCTAAGCCATTCATAGAAGCTATTTTATCTGCTGTAGAAAATCCTATACCTTTAATTTCATCACATAATACATATGGATTTTCTTTCACAATCTCTGGTGCATTTGTACCAAGTTTATTACATATTTTCAAACATTGATTATAACTTATTCCATATTGTTGAAAATATAAAACTATATTTTTTAAATGATGTTGCTCTTCATAAGATTTATAAATAATCTTGAACTTTTTTTCTCCAATCCCTTCAATTTCTCGCAATCTTTCTATATTATTATCTAAAATATTTAATGTATCTTCCCCAAAATAACTTATTATCTTTTTAGCTGTAACTGGACCTATTCCTCTTATTATTCCAGATGACAAATACTTTTCTATTCCTTCTATTGATGTTGGAACTATTTCTTCAAATTCACTAACATTAAATTGTTCCCCAAATTTTTGATGAACTTTCCATTCTCCACTAAGCTTTACATGCTGACCTTCACTAATAAAAGGCATTATTCCAACAATATTTATAGATGTGTTTTTATAATTTAATTTTGCTACTGTATATCCAGTTTCTTCACTTTTAAACTTTATATCTTCTATAAAGCCTTCTAAGACTTCCATATAATCTCTCCAAACTTTATTTTTATCTATATTATAAATATAACATAGTGATATATACCTTTGTATAAAATTTTTTTATTTTCACATAAAAAGAAATTTTTAAGCTTGTTTCTTTTATTAATATTTATTCTTAACTTTGCAAGTTATCCAAAATTTATAAAATAATACAATTTCCTGACAATATAAAAAGCCACTGACTTTACACAGTGACTTTTCAAACTAACTTTTATAATAATTTTTTAATTTCATCAACTTTATTTAATTGTTCCCATGGAAGATTTACATCAGTTCTTCCAAAATGTCCATAAGCTGCTGTTTGCTTATATATAGGTCTTCTTAAATCTAAGTCTCTTATAATAGCTCCTGGTCTTAAATCAAATACTTTTTCAACAATATCTACTAAAGTTTCTTCATCAACTTTTCCTGTTCCAAAAGTATCTATTTCTATTGATACAGGCTTTGCAACTCCTATAGCATAAGCTAATTGAATCTCTAACTTAT
>JALFQD010000281.1 GCA_022785265.1 Clostridium sp.
GTATAAATAATGTTTCTGCTGTTATTGTAACATTGCAATTCTTATCTAAATAAGTTTCTAAAGTTTCTGTTAAGTTAGAATCATTTATTTTATCATATTCTATAACTCCACCTAAAGTAGAATTATAATATTGCTCTAATACCTCTTTATTGTTTATGTTAAAAAGAAGACTATATACTCCTATATCTTTATACCTTATTATTTCATCTTTTAACCCTTTAAGCTTTATTGTGTTTAATGCCCACTCAGATTCTTTTAATGAATTTTTCATCATACTTAAATTATTATAAGCATTTCCTATCCCTATACTTACTGTCATTCCTTTAATATGACTTTTTATTAAAGTTTTTATTTCAATTAAAGCATTTTCTAATTTTTTATTATTTATTTTGTCACTTTTACATAAGATAATTACAGAATCATCTTTATGTATTGTAGGCACTTTTAAATGACTATTATCTAAGGAATCTTGTATTATTTTTCCAAAATAATTTTTTATCTCATTTTTCTTAAAGTTATCTTGTACTTTGTTGTAATCTATGTATTCTCTAAAATTGTCTATGTCTATATTACAAACATAACAATCTCCAGAAAGGTCATAGCCAAAATAAGCAGCCTTTTCTATGACATTTTTATCTAATGCTCCATCTCCAAATAAAATATTACTTAAAAAGTGAGTTACTGAATTCTCCTCAACATAAGATAATACTATTGCCCTACATACTTCCTGTGATACTTCTACAAGCTTAACATCCCAAGGAAGCTCAAATAGTGGAACTTCAAGTTCATCAGCTAATTTCTTTGCTTCACTTGGAATTTCTTTAATATACTTTCCCACATTCACAATAAGACCTTTTCCTTTATTTTCACTTATTGATTTTATTATTTCTTCTATTAAATTTGGTCTATCTTTTATACCTCTTCCTGTTATTATTATAAGTTCTGACCCTTTAAGCCATTGAATATTTTCAATTGGGTCTTCAAAACACTCAGCTATATATACCCATTCTATAAATTTATCTAATCCCTTTTCCCCTGCTATAAGCTTTAATTTCTTTAATGAAGGTAATTTCATAATGTCTCTTATGCTTATTGCCATGCTAATCCACCCTTTTTGCTAATCTTTATCAATATTTTTGTATTCTTTTATATCTGTTTTTAATCCTTTGCTTTTTAATTTTTCATTAATAAAATCCTTAAATAAAGAATATATAACAGCAAATAATGGTACTCCTATTACCATTCCTACAAATCCCATTATTTCTCCTGCAATCATTATTGAAAATAATATCCAAAATGCTGATATTCCTATAGAATCACCAAGTATTTTAGGACCTATTATATTTCCATCAAGCTGTTGTAATATAAATACTATTAATAAAAACCAAAGTGCCTTTTGTGGAGATACGAAAAGTATTATTATAAAAGATGGTACAGCACCTATGAATGGTCCAAAGAATGGAATTATATTGGTTATTCCTATTATTACTGATATTAATAGTGCATATGGCATATTACATATTTTTAAAATTATATAAGCTAACATTCCTATGATTATAGAATCCAATATTTTTCCACTTAAAAACTTTCCAAATGTTACATTACTTTTATGAGTTATTAAAATAATCTTCTCTGCTACTGCCTTTGGGAAAATTGCATAAACTACCTTTTTTATTCCAGCACACATATTTTCTTTGTCTATTAATAAGTATATTGATACAATTACTCCTATTCCAATATTCCATATACTTGATGCAAAAGAAGTAACCATATTACCTAACACTGGTAGTAAATCTGTTCCTATTTTTATTACAGTATCTATTAAATCTTTTAGCTTTTCATTTATAATATCTACTTGTTCTTTTTTTATATCAAACTTTTTAAATAAATCATTGGTAAAATTATTTAAGTTTCCTATGTAGTTTGGAATATTATTTATTAAACCTATTATACTTTCTACAAGTTGAGGAAGTACAAATTGCAAAAATAATACAATCAATAATATGGTTGTTAAATATGTTAAAATCATTGATATTATTCTTTGATGTTTTAGCTCCATTTTTTTATAGGACTTAAACTTTTTTAAATTTCTTTCATATACTCTTAATAAAAATCCTAATAAATATGCTATTGCAAAACCTATTATAAAAGGTTGAAAAATTATAAAAGTTCTATTAATCTGGTTTGCAACTACTCCTAATTGAGAAATTCCAAGATAAAATAATATTACTGAAGCAGCAGTAATAAACGCATAAATTGCTATAGTGTTATATTTTCTATTCCAATCTATTTTCATACAATTTCACTTCACTTTCTTTATAAAGTTTTTCTCTTCTATCTCTTTTTATATTAATTTTTTCTCTTACTTCCTTTATTGATGATAAATTTATGTCTTTTATTATTAATTCTTCTTTATTGATTTTTTCATTTAAGCTGTTTCCTAAAGGGTCAAAGATTAAAGATGCTCCTGAATACTCTAGTCCATCTCCTTCTCCTACTCTATTAACACCAATAATAAAGCATTGATTTTCTATTGCTCTTGCTTTTAATAAGGTTACCCAATGTTCTTCCCTTTCTTTGGGCCAGCTTGCTATGACTATTATTATTTCTGATTTTTTTGATGCTATTTGAAAAATTTCTGGAAAACGTAAATCATAGCATATAAATGGAGTAATACTCGCTTCCCCTACTTTACAGCTTATTATTTCATTTCCTTTATAATATTTTTCATCTTCTTTACTGTATGAAAAAGGATGAATCTTTGTATATAATCCTAAAATGGTATTTTTAGGAGAAACTATACAAAATTTATTCTTCCCTTTTTCTCCACATTTAATACCATATCCCAATGAAATATTTATATTATTTTCAAAAGCTTTCCTCTTTGCCCACTCTAATATAAATTCTTCTTTAAGTTTTAAACTATTAATATTCATAGTAAAACCCGTTAATGCCATTTCAGGAAATATTATTAGGTCAGCTTTTTTTTCACTAGCATTTTTTATAAAATTTTCACATTTAATTAAATTTTCTTTTGGATTTTCCCAAGCTATATTAATTTGTGCTAATGCAATTTTCATTTTCTATAACATCCTTTTTATAAATCAAAATCTTTTGCTACATCTTCTGATTTGTGAGAATCTGAACCATAAACAATTGGTACATTATATTTTTTAATAAGCTCAAGAAAAGTTCCAGAAGGATATGTCTCTTTGCAGTAAGGCTTTCTTAATCCGGCTGTATTAAAGTCTATTTCATAACCATTATCTTTGATTTCTTTTATCACTTTTTCCATAAGATTTATGTTTTTATATTCTATTGGATACTTATTATTAAAAATTCTTATAAGAGTAGGATGTCCTATTCTTTTAGGTTTATAAATTCCTAAATCTGCTTTTATTGATTTTAGTAAGGTTTCAAAATATAAATCATAAACTTTTTCTAAGGAACCTAGTTTATTTAATAAATCTTCAAAAAATTTAATACAATCTATACATTGAATTTTTCCGTTAAGCTTAACAAAATGTACTGATAATATTGAGTCTTCTATGTACTCCCCATACTTATTCAGCATTTCTTTTATTTCTTCATCTAATCCATCAATATAATCTACTTCAAAACCTAAATTTATTTTTATTTTTCCTTCATACTTCTTTTTTATTTCTTTAACATCCTTTATATAACTATCAATATCTTTTATATCCATTGCACATTCATCTTGAAATTCTTTGTCCTCAAAAAATACACTTGTAAAAGGCATATGTTCTGTAAAAGTCATTTCCTCTAATCCTTTATTTAGTGCTTGCTCTACATACATCTCAAAAGAGTCCTTCGTTCCATGTGGACAGTATGGGCTATGAATATGTCCATCTCTTTTTACCTTCATATTAAATTCCTCCATTTTTATATTTACAATTTTATAATAATTATATCATTAAAATATACTCAATTTAATAATTGAATACATTTTTTCTTATCTTATACCTAGCTTTATCACTTAAAATATAGTATTGTATCTATATAATATAAAAGGGAGTTGTTAACTTATGAAGAAAATTTTTATTAGCCTTATGTTAATTGTGGGCATGCTTTTTACTTTATTAGGATGCAATAATAGTAATTCTAATATAGAAAAGCCTAATTTTGAAACTCAAAAGATAAAAGAAGATATTTTTCAATGTGAAATACCATCTACATGGGAAAAAACAGGTATTTCACAAATTCAAGGTCAAATAGTATTTACTGTAAAAAATGGTGTTTTATCATCTAAATCTGTATCAAATGTTAGTATTATTGCAAATAAAACAGATTCAAATGCACCTTCTATATCTGAAGCTCAAGAACAAATAAAGAAACAATTAGAATCAAATTTTAAAAATAATGTAAGTGATATTACATTTGATGAAATTGAAGCTCCTTATGGTAAGGTATGTGTTGCAAAATATAAACTTAATATTGATGATAATAATATGAATCTTTCTCTTTATTACCCTCTTGTTGATAAATATTTAATTACTATAACTTCTACTGATGTTAATGATGATATTTCACCATCTTCTGATGAGGTTGCTAAACATATTATAAATACACTTAAATTAAAATAACATAAAAAATATGGAACTGTCGCATTAGAAAATGTTCAAACAATATATAATGTACTATATATTATTTTTGAAACCTTTATGCCACAGCTCCATTATTATTTTATAACATAAATATAACTCCAAATATAAAGAGTCCAATAAAATTGTATAAAGTAAAATAGCTAATATATTTTTTAGTTTCTTCTTTATTTTCTTTTACATAAAATTTATAAGAAATTACACTTGCTAATGAAGCAATTAAAGTTCCAAGCCCTCCAATGTTCACAGATAAAAGTAGCTCTTTATAATAATTTGTAAAGCTTGAAAGAAGCATTGTTGCTGGAACATTGCTTATAATTTGACTACTTAATAAGCCTAGAATATATGTACTCATTCTGCTGTTTAATAAACTTTCCATAAATTCTTTTACTATATGCATATTTGATATATTACCAACAAATATAAAGAAACCTACAAATGTTAATAACAAATATATATCTACTTTTAAAAATAATCTTTTATTTACAATAAGCACAGTTATTATTGTAATTATAAATGCTATTTTATAATTAATAATATGAAATACTGAAAGTAAAACTATTATCATAAGAATAGTAAATATTCCTATCTTATATTTATTTCCAAGCTTTATCTCCTCTAAATAAAAATTTAAATTTTTATTTTTTTCCTTAAATATTATTATTAACAAAAAAACTATAGATAAAAAACTTAAAGGTAATGTTATACTAAAAAACTCTTTAGGTGTTATATTATAAAAAGAATAAATAAACAAATTTTGTGGATTTCCCATTGGAGTTAATGAACTTCCTAAATTTGCTGCTAGGGTTTCAAAAACAACTATTTTCATCATGCTTATATTACTCTTTCTTCCTATAACTAAAGTTATTGGCACAAAAGTTATTAAAGCTACATCATTTGTAACAAACATAGCAGCAAAAAATGTGATAAATACTAACGATAAAGTTACTTTTCTATAAGATTTACACTTTTTTAAAATAATTGAAGCAATATAATCTAATACTCTTAAATCCGTAAAAGCTGCAACTATAATCATTAAATTAAATAATAAAATAAGAACCTTAAAATCTATGTATTCTAGCTTTGGAAAAGAAAATATTGATGTTATAATAGCTAAAAATATTGCTATTACAAATACAGGCTCTCTTTTTAAAAGC
>JALFQD010000290.1 GCA_022785265.1 Clostridium sp.
GGAAAGTGAAAATGATATAATGAAAGTAATTCATAACCTTGCAAAGGAAAAAACAGTAATATTAATTTCTCATAGATTAGCAAATGTAGTGCCTTCTGATAATATTTATGTATTAAAAGAAGGAAAAATAGTAGAAAGTGGTAATCATAATGAGCTTATAAAAAATAATAAGTTTTATGCTAAACTTTATAACAGCCAGATGAAACTTGAAAATTACTCTATAGATAGGATGGTGGAAAGCTATGCATAGAAGTGGAATTAAGGTTATGGGAAAACTTATAGGACTTGTTAAACCACTTTTACATATAATGATTTTAGCAATCTTTATGGGAGTTGTAGGATTTTTATGTTCTATATTTATAACCATATTGGGAGGAATGGGATTAGTTAATATTTTAGGAATAGATACTTCATTATCTTTAAAAACAATTTTTTTAACAGTTGCAATTTTTGCAATATTAAGAGGTATTTTAAGATATTTAGAACAAGCAAGTAATCACTATATAGCATTTAAAATACTTGCACTTATTAGAAACAAGGTATTTACTTCTTTAAGAGAATTAGCACCAGCTAAACTTGAAGGAAAGGATAAAGGAAATCTTATTTCAATAATTACAAGTGATATTGAACTTTTAGAAGTTTTTTATGCACACACAATCTCTCCAATAATAATAGCCTTTTTAACTTCATTAATAATGGTAATTTTCATTGGAAGATATAGCTTAGTTTTAGGATTTATAGCTCTTTTAGGTTATATAACAGTAGGAGTTATTATTCCTATAATTTCATATAAAAAAGGTGAATATGTTGGAAAGGACTATCGTGATAACTTTGGAGAAATGAATAGTTTCTTTTTAGATAGTCTTAGAGGAATTAGAGAAAGTATTCAATATAACGCTACAAAGAAACGCTCAGAAGATATAAATGATTTAACAGAAAAATTAGATGAAAAGCAAAAAAAATTAAAAGATTATGAAGGAAATATAAAAGCAGTTACAGATGCAACTATTTTAATTTTCTCATTATTAATGCTTTTTATATCAATATATTTAAATTCTAAAAATATTATAAATTTTGAAGGAGTATTAATTTCTACAATTTCAATGATGAGTTCCTTTGGTCCTGTTACAGCTTTAAGTAACTTAGCTAATAACTTATTCCATACATTAGCTAGTGGAAATAGAGTTTTAGATATTTTAGAAGAAGAACCTGTAGTTAAAGAAATAATAAATAAAAAAGATGTATCTTTTGAAGGTTTAAATTGTGAAACTGTTAATTTTTCTTATGATAAAGAAGAAATATTAAAAGATGTTTCTTTAGATATTCCTAAAAATAAAATAATAGGAATACAAGGGAAAAGTGGTTCAGGAAAATCTACCTTATTAAAACTTCTTATGAGATTTTGGGATGTTAACAGCGGAGAAATAAAAATTTCAAATGAAAATATAAAAAATATAAATACAAATTCATTAAGAGATATGGAAAGCTATGTAACACAAAGTACATATTTATTTAATGATACAATTAAAAACAATATAAAAATAGCAAAAGAAAATGCTACAATGGAAGAAATTATAGAGGCTTCTAAAAAGGCTTCTTTACATGAATTTATAGAAAAGCTTCCAAATGGTTATGAAACAAATGTAGGAGAACTTGGAGATAGCCTTTCAGGTGGAGAGAAACAAAGAATAGGAATAGCAAGAGCTTTTCTTCATAATGCTCCTTTAATATTATTAGATGAGCCTACAAGTAATTTAGATAGTTTAAACGAAGGAATTATTTTAAAAGCATTAAAAGAAGAATGTAAAGATAAAACAGTAGTTTTAGTATCTCATAGAAAATCAACTATGAATATTACAGATATCTTATATAAAATGAAAGAAGGAAGATTTAGCTAAATTTATATAGTTGTTATCTTTTGTAGCAGGTGCTATGATTTGTGTAGTGATGGAGGAACTAATTCTAGAATCATAATAAGGTGAACACTTTAATATTAAAATAATAGGAGTTAGTATTGTCTTTGTTATTATGATGATATTAGATGTAGCTTTAGGATAATAAGTTAGGAGAGGAGAAAATGACTTTACAACAGCTAAGATATATAATAGAAGTTGCAAATCAAGGTTCAATTAATGAAGCAGCAAAAAAACTTTTTATAACTCAGCCAAGTCTTTCAAATGCTATAAAAGACATTGAAAATGAGTTTAGAATAGAAATTTTTCAAAGAACTAATAAAGGAATAAATTTATCTCAAGAAGGGGTAGAGTTTTTAAGTTATGCAAGACAGGTTATAGAACAAGCAGAGCTTTTAGAAACAAGATACTTAAATAAAAAGCCTTCAAGAAAGCTTTTTTCAGTTTCTACTCAGCATTATGCTTTTGCAGTAAATGCTTTTGTTGATTTGCTAAAAGAAAAGAACTTACCAGAGTATGAATTTACTTTAAGAGAAACAAGAACCTATGAAATAATAGAAGATGTTAAAAATTTGAAAAGTGAAGTTGGAATTCTTTATTTAAATGATTTTAATTCTAAGGTTTTAAATAAGCTTTTTAAAGAAAATAGTCTTAAGTTTACAGAGCTTTTTAAAGCAAATCCTTATATTTTTGTAAGTCATAAAAATCCTTTAGCTAAGAAAAAATATGTTACATTAGAGGATTTAGAAGATTATCCTTATTTATCTTTTGAACAAGGGGAATATAATTCTTTTCATTTTGCAGAAGAAATTTTAAGCACATTAACTCATAGGAAAAGTATACAAGTAAGTGATAGAGCAACTCTTTTTAATTTGCTTATAGGGCTTAATGGATACACAATATCTACTGGAATTTTAAGTTCAGACTTAAATGGAAATGATATTGTGTCTATTCCATTAAAGGTAGAAGAGGTTATAAAGGTTGGATGGATATGTCATAAAAGTGTAAACTTAAGCCCTATAGCAAGGAGATATGTAGAACTTTTAAAAATAAATATAAATTAGAAAATAAAAAAAGAAGGTTTAATCCTTCTTTTTTAATGCTTTAATTCTATTCATTGTTTCATCACTAATAACATGTTCAATTCGACATGCATCTTTAGTTGCTGTTTCTTCAGATACCCCTATACTTTTAAAGAAGTCTGATAAGATGATGTGGCGCTCATAAATTGTAGAAGCTACTTGATATCCTTTATCACTTAAAGCAATATAGCCTTTACTGTCAACGTTTATATAGCCATCCTCTTTTAATAAATTAATTGCACGAGATACACTTGGTTTAGAAAAATTTAGCTTTCTGGCAATATCTATTGAACGTACATCACTATTAGTTTTTGATAAAATATAAATAGTTTCTAAATACATCTCTCCAGATTCTTGTAAAATCATGTTATCACTTCCTCATAATATTCTATCATATAGTATAAATGCTTTGCAAATAAATTGAACTACTCGGCATTGAAATACCAAGATTCTTCTTATGATTGGAATTATAGATGTTTTTGCTAAAGTCATAAATTTTTAGAAAGAATATTGACATATATGGCAAATTGGAGTATATTTAACTTGAAGTTAGAGATGTCTAACTTAAATTTTTAAAGAAGGGTTAGCTTAGACTAATTAAGTTAGTTATAACTAATTGGATTAGTCACAACTAATTAGAGTAGCTTTTGCTAATAAAGTTAGCAGAAACTAATTTAGTTAGCAAAGGATAATCAAGGGAGGAGATTATGATGCCATTAACATATGCAAATATTGGTGAAGAAAATGTCATCAAGAGAATTGGTGGCGCAAATGAAACAAAACGTCATTTAGAAAATTTAGGCTTTGTGCCAGGAAGCAAAGTTAGTATCGTTAATAAAATGAATCAAAATGTTATTGTTAATATTAAAGATACAAGAATTGCTATTTCTGAAGAACTTGCACAAAAGATTATGATTTAAAGGGGGAATTTTTTCATGAATTTAAAGGAAGTAAAAGTTGGGGATACTGTTAAAGTTGTAAAGTTAACTGGTCAAGGTGCTACCAAAAGAAGAATAATGGACATGGGTATTACTAAGGGCGTAGAAATATATGTAAGAAAAGTTGCACCACTTGGTGACCCTGTAGAAGTTACTGTAAGAGGATATGAATTATCTCTTAGGAAAGCAGATGCTGCTATGATTGAAGTTGAATAAAAAGACTTTAAATTTTATATAAGAGTTAGCTTAAACTAACAAAAAGGAGGATAAATATGGCTATTAATATTGCGTTAGCAGGTAACCCAAATAGTGGGAAAACTACATTGTTTAATGTGTTAACTGGTTCTAATCAGTTTGTTGGAAACTGGCCAGGGGTAACGGTGGAAAAAAAAGAAGGAAAATATAAGGAAGATAAGGAGATTAAAATTACAGATTTACCGGGAATTTACTCTTTATCTCCATATACACTTGAGGAAGTTGTATCACGTAAATATTTATTAAATGAAAAGGTAGATGTTATTTTAAATATTATTGATGGTTCAAACTTAGAGCGTAACTTATATTTAACAACTCAATTATTAGAACTTGGAATTCCAGTTGTAGTTGCTGTAAATATGCTTGATGTAATTGAAAAACGTGGAGATAAAATAGATTACAAGCGTCTTTCAAAGGAATTAAGATGTGATGTAGTTCCAATATCAGCTTTAAGAAATAAAGGAATTGATGAGCTTATGAAGAAGGTAAAAAGTGCTGCAAATTCTTCATATAGTGTTAAAAGCATCTATAATAAACAAATAGGTGATGTTTTAAATCAATTAGAAGAATTCCTTCCATCAAATATTGATTCAAGTAAAAAGTTATTTTATAGTGTAAAATTATTTGAACGTGATGAAAAAATAATTGCTTCATTAAATACTAAGATTGATGACGAATCAATAATTGCTAAATTAGAAAAAGAATTAGATGATGATAGTGAAAGCATTATTACAGATGCAAGATATTCATATATTTCAACAATAATTAAAGATTGTTATAAGAAAGCAAATCGTGAAAGCTTAACAACATCAGATAAAATTGATAAGATTGTAACAAATCGTATATTAGCACTTCCAATATTTGCA
>JALFQD010000307.1 GCA_022785265.1 Clostridium sp.
TTCTTTAAACTGCTTATCTATTGGATTCATTTCAAAATCTACAAAAATATGCTTCATGCCATTCACTTTCCTTTCTTTAAATATTATAAATTCTAATTATATAATACAATATTTAAAAGAAAACTAAAAGATAAAAATATTTTTTATTAATCTTCTATACTTTTATTAAAGAAAGAAAATCTGCTTAAAATTTTAAATATTCCAAATCCAATAAAAGCTCCTAAAGTGTTTAAAATAACATCATCAATATCTACTGACCTCGAATTACCTACAAATAAAGAAACATATTGTAAAAATTCTATAAAACATGAGGTACAAAAACATAATATCACTACTGATTTTAAACTTCTAAACTTTTTAGATAATATTGGTACTAATACTGCTAATGGGCTTAAAAGAATAATATTTCCTAACAAATTCGTTAACCAGAACTTAATAAAAAACCAAGTTTCATTTTCTGTTGTTACATCTTTTATTATATCTTTTATTGTATTAACCAAAGGAAGTAAATTCACAGTTATATACATTTCTTTAAATTCTTCTATAGTTTTTACTCCATACATCTCTTCAATGTAATCTAAATTTATTATTTCTAGTGGAAATATAGTTATTGAAATTAATGCTATTAAATACACCTGAAACATTACTACAAAAAACTCTTTTAAACAAAAAAACTTTCTTTTTGCCTTTTTTGCTTTCACAAACCTAATTACTTCTGCTATTAATAATATTAAAAATCCTATCCTATAAATAAATATATTCTCTAAATATATTCCCATAATTTATCATCTCCCCAAAAATCATTTCTAAATTTTGTTTAATTATTAACTTAATCTTTTTATAATTTATTTAATTAAAACAAAACTATATTTTTTCTCCTATAAACACTAAGCATAAGTCCTGTCATAACCATTATAATAATGATATTTCCTTTACCTTGAGATATAAATGGTAATCCATAACTTATTGGAGAAAGACCAAAATTAAATAATATTGACATTATAAATTCTATTGTAAATATAGAAAATATACATATTACAAGAAATTTTCCATAAGAATCCTTAACCTTAAAGATATTTTTGAAATTTCTTATAAGAAAAAATAATATAAAAAATGCTATAAAAATAAAGCCTATAATTCCAAAAGATTTTAAAATATAATTTATGATTAAATCATTATCTATCATATTATAATAAAGGTAATCTGACTGATTAAACTTTTCTCCAAATAGGCTTAAAGACTTTATGCTTTCTTTTATGTTTAAATAGAAATTTCCTGAACTTTCAATATATTTTTCTGGTCTTAAAAATCCAAAAAGACTCATTCTTCTATAGCTTGATAGAATCACAATCTTTACAAATGAAATAACAAAAATTATTGTTTCCATTAAAACTACATTTATCTTGTATTTCTTTTTTAAATTAGAACATATTAAAATAACATTTATAACTAAAAAATATAAAAGAAGCTTTCCCATTTGCTCAGTAGCACCTATTAATATTATTGGTGCAATCAATATAGCTATTATCTTAATAAATTTGCATTTATCAAATATAATTTTTTCGCTTATTTCATTAAATTCCAAAAATATTATTCCCACTATTGATATTAAAAGAATTGGAATGATAATTGATACAATATCACTATTTTCAAATATACTTAAAATAAATTCGTTTATTTTATTATTCCTATCAATTAAATTTAAAGTCAATATTCCTATTGAAAATATATAAATCTTATAACTATGTTTCTGAAGCTTTCTATAATCAAAAAAATATAAAGATATTACTACTAATGTTTCTATAAATAACTCCTTAATCTTTTTATATAAAAAGAACTTTCTGTAAAAAACTTCTCCTGAAAGTTGATAAGAATTTAAAGATAAATTTATACCCAAGCCAATTAACATCATAATTGTTATCAGTCCAATATTAATCCAATCAATTTTAGGTTTATGTACTTTGTTTAATTTTTCTCCTATATCATTAGGTTTTCCCATTCTTTCTATTGCCTTATTTATAGCCTCTTCCTCAGTTAATCCACTTTCCTCATATTCTTCTACGATTTCATAAATATGAGATTTTAATTCTTCATAGACCTCTTTATGAACTTCTTTATTCTTTATGTAGTTACAAACACTACTTAAAAATTTATCTATTTTCTTGTCCATAAGCTATTCCTCTCTAAACATTATTCCATTTACTGTATTGGTAAATAGCTTCCACTCTTCTTGTTTCTCATTTAAAAATTCATTACCTTTTTTTGTAATTTCATAATATTTTCTTTTTCTTGAATTTTCACCTTCATTCCAAAAAGAATTTACTAGCTCCTCTTCCTCTAAAGTGTGAAGAATTGGATATAAAGTTCCTTCTTTAAAACTAAATATTCCTTTTGACTTTAGCTCCATATTTTTTATAATTTCATATCCATACATTGGTCTTTTCTTTAGCAAAGTTAAAACTAACATTGTTGTGCTCCCTTTTAAAAGTTCCTTATTTATTTTCATATATACCTCCTTTATCTATGTATCGTAAATCTATGTATTAATGATAACATCATTCTAGTAACTTGTAAATCTTTTTCATACAAAATTTACCATTAAATAAAAATACTATTCCTCTTATAATATTAAAAAATTACTTTACCTGTCGTAGTAATTGTGCTAATATGTAATTACTACGACAGATAAAGTAATTTTTGAGGAGGTGGCATATTGATTAGTAGTGATGTTATTCGTGGATATAATGACACAATTATATTAAGTATTCTTTTAGATGGTCCATCCTATGGATATGAAATTTCTAAAACCATACGAACAATAACAGAAGATATTTATATTATTAAAGAAACAACTCTCTATTCTGCATTTAACAGACTTGAAAAAAATGGTTTTATAACTTCATTTTCTGGTACTGAAACTTTTGGTAAAAAAAGAACCTATTATAAAATCACTTCAGAAGGAGTAAATTATTATAAAGATAAATGTAAAGAATGGGATGTTACAAAAAATGTTATTAATAAATTTATAAAAGGGGTAGATTGTGATGGAAACAATTAAAACTTATTTAGAAAATCTTTTTTCTTCCTTACCTAAAAGCAAGGAAATTATAAAAATAAAAGAAGAACTTTTATGTAATATGGAAGATAAATATAATGAACTAAAAGAAGAAGGAAAAACTGAAAATGAGGCTATTGGAATAGTAATTTCTGAATTTGGAAATATTGATGAACTACTAAATGAACTTAATATAACTCCTAATAATAATTTAGGAAAAAATAATAACTTTCCTGTTTTAGATAAAGATTTTATTCTTAACTATATAATCGAAAAAAGAAAAGCTTCCAAGTTAATAGGCCTTGGAGTAGCACTATGCATTATTGCTATTTCCTCTATAGTTTTATTTTCACAACTTATATCTGATAAGTTAATCTTTAGTGATTTTTCTCAAAACTTTAAAGACTCAATAACTGTTATACCTTTATTTTTATTAGTTGCAGTAGCAGTTGGATTATTTATTTACTCTGGACTTAAGCTTGAAAAATTTAAATATATAACTGAAGGAAAATTTAATCTTTCCTTTGATGCAGAAGCCTACTTAAAAAAAGAACAATCAATTAATAATTCTAAATTCTCACTAAAAATTATTATTGGTGTCTGTCTTTGTGTATTTTCACCAGTTATTATCTTTATTGGCTCTGCAATTAGTGATAGTGCATCTTCTTATTCTGTTGTCTTCTTTTTAATTACAATTGCAATAGCTGTTAGCATTTTTATAAATGTAGGAACAAACAAAGATCTTTTTGAAATGCTTCTAAACACAAAGGAATATTCAAAATTTGAAAGAAAAGAAGAAGATAAAGTTATTGGATGTGTTGCTTCTATAGTATGGCCTCTTGCAGCTGCTTTCTATCTATTTATGGGATTTATTTATGATAAATGGGGAACTGCTTGGATTGTATTCCCTATTGTTGGAATTCTTTTTGGAGGATTCAGTGGAGCCTATTCTGCTATTAAAAGTAAAAATCACTAGATATAATTTATGGAGCTATCATATTAAGAAAATCAATATATAGTATTAAATGAACATACTATGTAAAATTTCTTTATATGACAGCTCCTAAATTTAATGTTATAAATGAATATTATTTTTAAAGAAAGAAAATCTACTTAAAACTTTCAATGCTCCAAAGCCAATAAAGACACCTAAAGTATTTAAGATGACATCATCAATATCTACTGACCTTAAGTTTCCAATAAAAAGAGATAAAAATTGTAAAAACTCTATAAAAAGTGAAGTACAAAAACGCAATATCACTACAGATTTTAAACTTCTAAACCTTTTAGATATAACTGGCACAATAAAAGCTAAAGGAGATAAAAGAATTATGTTTCCTAATATATTTATTATCCAAAACTTAACCATAAAAAAACCCATTGTATTTACACCAACTATTAAATCCTTTACTAAATTAACTATTGGAATAAAATTCACAATTAAATTTACTTTTCTATCATCTATCATTAATGGAAATAAAGTCACAGAAATTAAAAATGCCAAATACACCTGAAACACTACCACAAAAAATTCTTTTAAACAAAAAAACTTTCTTTTACTCCTTTTCGCCTCTATAAACCTACTTATCTCCACTATTAGCAATATTATTGGGGCTAATAAATAAACAACTATATTATCTAATATTATAAACCTTTTTTCTCCCTTATATCAGTACATAATATTTTAAATTCTATGTAATTAGAGTAACATTTTATTCAAAAACTGTAAATCATTTATTAATATCTATTCTAAGTATATATATAATCAATTGTTTTTTTGATAAAACCAACAAATTATTTAACTTATAAAATTACTGTTTATAATGAATAGATAAATATTACCATTTTTTATATACTTATTTGTTCCATAAATACTTCATATATTTGTTTACTTAATTCTTTTTCACTAGGAATCAACTTATTTATTCCATCAAATAAATCATAAATAATTTCTTTAAACATTTTTTTAAAGTTTATTAGCAAATCAACAATCCCAAATGCCGCTCTAAACACACCACCTATTTTCTCAAAAACTGTATCTCCATCTATTTCATCCATGACAGATTCCAATTTTTCAATCTTTTTATTAATTGTTGAGTCTTCAATTATTTCATCTATATCAACATCTATATCTATATCTGTCATAAAATCATTGTATTCTAAAAGAGCTATATTATAACCTGTAGTACTTGAATAATTATTACAAAAATCAATTAGTGGATTTACAATTTTCTTGTATTTTAATGACAATTTCTCTTCTAATTTATCAATTTTATTATCTAATTCATCACTCATATTATCTAAATATTCATCAAAATCACCATTATCATTTATAAATTCTTTTATAATGTTTATTCCTGTAAATTTATCTGCCATCCTAAGCATTGAATATTTACTATCTGAAATTACATTCATTACTTCATTTCTAAATTCTTTCGCATATTCCAATGAAATATGTTGGGAAATATCTGACCATAACATAGTAAATAATTCATCTAAGACCTGTTTACGACCAAATGCTGGAATTACTCCTTTTCTATTTTTTGTCTCCACAGAATTTACACAACATATTTTTATATCTTCTCCAAGTGTTTCTACTAAATATTTTTTCATACTTACCAAATCAGCATTCTCTTCTTTAGGACAGTTAGTTATAATAATATGAACTGTTTGACTAATTTCATTTCGCAATTCATGAATAAATCGAATTTCTTCTGGTTCAAGCCTTCCTCTTTTTAAATTTATACAATAAAAAATACTATGTATCCAATTAAAAATGTCCTTATCCTTACATCTCTTTGAAATATATCCTTTTAATTCACTACATTGATTTTCTAATTCCAAAACTTCAATTCCCTTTGTGTCATAAATTCTTAAAGGTAAGCCATCTACATTTTCATATATATATTCATTATATGTTTGTGTAACAGGTTTTCCATTACCTGTTTTACATATTTCTTTTCCAATAATATAATTAATAAATGAAGATTTTCCTACACCTGTTCTTCCAAGAAGAATAATGTTTGCATACTTTTCTTTCAATTTTAACCTCTCCAATCTTTTGTATTTATATAATTTTTTAATACTCTATTTATTTTTTCATGTAATTTTTCATAATATCCATAATTTCACTTTTCACAAATATTTGATCCCACATTACTGACTCACCTTTAAGATATTTTTCCACACTTCTATAACAAATTTCAGAAATAGCAGTTCCTAATCCTCCTGTAATTGCAGAAGCAACTGATGCATCAATTAAAGAACCTACAACTTGTCCTGCTATTGGGATTAACTTTATAATTTTTGTAACAAAAGACTTTCCTAATTGACTAACAACCAAATCAACTATTACTGCATCTGATAAGGTAGCTAAATTGCTTACCCCATATGTATCAATTATCTTACCAATCATTATAACTTGTACAGGGACTAATAAAACTGAATCCGAAAACGGAATTGGAACAGCACCTATTCCTGCAGCTGATGCAGTTGATGCCACAATAATTTTTTTTGCCTCTCTATGCTTTAATTCTAAATCATGCATTTGAGAACCAATAAATTTTTTACGTAAATCATCATCATCAATTGCATTTGCAGACCAATTTAGCAATTCTGACAATTGAAGAGGTTCATCAAATTCTGGATCCGTACTTGTTTCAAATGAAGGAAATTTATAATTACACTCTTTTTCCAATATTCTTCTAAACTCATTAGCAACTTCTCCATCTTCTGTGTCTTCATCACACTTAGTAAAGACAATACATACTTTATCTCTTGCAGTAGTATTTGTTGTGAAATTTTTTAGCATTTTAATATCAATATCTTCAATACGTTTATTGGTAATTGGAATGCAGTACCATACTACATGTATATATTCTACTTCTCCACTAACTCTCATTCCATTTGCTAATATATTGTTTATTTCTTTTAAATATGTTTTCCCCTGATTCATTTCATAACCAGCACTATCAATAAGATTAACTGTCATACTGTAATCCTTTCCACTATAGAAATTAAATCCCCTTGTTTCAGGTCTTATATTAGAAATCTTTGCAAGATTAACTCGAAATATTTTATTGATCAAACTTGATTTACCTGCTCCACTTATACCCATTAATAAAATATTAGGATACAGTTCCTTAGATTTATCTTTTTTGTAACTTTCCCAATCTTCTTCTACTTTTTTTCTAAAATCACTCATTGTTATGTCTCCTTTATTCTCTATATTAATAGCATATTTCAAAATATTAACTACTCATTTGGAACAAATTTTATTTTCTTTTTAGTTGCTCTTTCCTTAACTCCATTTGTTATCAGTATAAATTTATTTTTAATAACTTCTAATTCAATCTACAACAATTTACATTCAAATTTGCTACATGAATTGTTAGCTCTCATTTCAATTCCTTTAATTAAGCACATTTTTTTAGCATTTGTGTCGTATTGCCAAACTCCTATTTGTGGTGATTTTGGTTTTATAGCTGAGTTTGTTACATCATACCAGTATTTGCAAAAAGCACATTTTTTGCTTGAAGAATTTCTTATATTTATTGTTACCACATATATCACCTCTTTATGAATTTTTTTACTTTATTTCTTTTAATTCTATTTTATTTATATTTTTTACATCGATAAATTAATTATAACTGTAGTATCCTAAAATTTCAACATTTTTCTCATTTTTCTTTAAAATACATAATTTTATTAAGTGTATTTTGTCTTTTTTTTAATTTATTTACTATCTTTATTTGTATAGAACTTTAATTTTTTATAAATTTAAAAATGAGGCTTGTAGTGTTTTTGGGTTCTATTCTGCTACTTGGCTATATATTCCTAAAAATATTAATATCCCTAGAACATATCCTACATAGTATTCTGTATTTGCTTTTTGGTTTAATAATTAAGAATTCTTTTGTTGCTGTTGTTGCTTCTATTGGTACAACTAAGGAGGCAATTATTCCTATTATCACTAAAATTCCACATATAGTCTTATTCATATAAAATACCCCTTTATCATCACTATTTTTATTTTCCATAAATTTTTATCTCTAAATTTATTATCTTAAATATAAAATTTAACAATTTAATCTAAATTTATTGAATATTCTTTATATTATAAGTAAATATTACACTTATATACTCTATTAGTCAATATTTATATATGCTATTAATCTATTAATATATTTTTTATATTCCTTTAAATTTATACATAGGAGTTGATTTTATGGATTATATTTATTTAGGAAAGCGTATTCGTGAAGAAAGATTAAAAAAACATCTTACCCAAGAGCAACTTGCAGAATACTCTGATATATCCCTTTCTTATATGGGGCAAATTGAAAGAGGTGAAAGAAAAGTTACTCTTGAAACTCTTTTAAGAATTTGTAGTTGTTTAAAAGTGTCTGTTGATTTCTTACTTAAAGATTCTTATGAAACTGAAAATGATACTATAGTTGAACAATTTAAACAGCTTATTTTTGATAAATCCTTTGAAGAAAAGCAAATGGCTATTGATGTTTTAAAAGTTATCTTTAATCATTTAGATACTAAATAGTTAATTTCTTAAGTTTCTAACATATTGAATATCTTTTAATAATTTTTCAATTGAAGCTTTTATTAATTCTTCCTGTGAAATATTTAATTCTATAGATATAGTATTTAGTTCAGATATTAAATCTAAATCATTTATTTCTATATTTAAAATTACTTTTGATTTTAACATTTAATTATTTCTCCTTTTTCTGTTCTATTCTATATATTTCTTATAGAGTAGAACGTTTGTTTTTAAATTACCTTCAATATTTTATAGAAAATCTTATTATTTGAAAGTTCCACTTCAACTATATCTCCACAATGCTTATTTAATAGTGCCTTTCCTACTGGAGAATTATATGAAATGCTTCCTTCAAAAGGATTTGCTTGAACACTATCAACTATCTTATATTCAACCTCTTCATCAAATTCTTCATCATATAAAATTACTGTTTTACCTATTACTACTTTTTCAGTATCGTTATCATCATTTATTACTCTGCAATTATTTAATGTATTTTTTATACTATTTATTTTAGCTTCCACAACAGCTTGTCTATCTTTTTCTGCTTCAAATTCTGCATTTTCTCTTAAATCTCCATGTTCTGCTGCTTCTTTTAAATTTTTAGCAATTTCACTCCTTACTGTTGTACTTAAATAATCTAATTCTTTTTTCAGCTTATCATAACTTTCTTGAGTTAATACTATTTCATCAAACATAACTTTTCTCCTTTAAATTTATGTATTTTTTCAATTCTTCTATACAAATTTCTATAATTTCATTAATATTTTTATTTTCTGTTTCAATATTTATTAGTTTTGTTTCTTCAAAACAGTTATTTTTCAGCCACTTATAAAAATTCACTTCTTTGTTAAAATAGAACTCATCAACCACTTCATCTAATTCTTTTTCTTTAATATTTTCTTTTTGATTAATTCTTTCTTCACATGTTTTATCACTAGCTGATAATAAAAATATTATATTTGGAATAGGCAAATACCTTTTACCATACTTTAAAATTTCAACAATAATATTTCTATCTTCTATACTTCTATCCCAATGAACAGCTAAAGTAGACCAAAAACTTCTATCTAATATATAGATATCTTCTTTGTTCTCTTCCATTTTTCTTTTGGTTTCCATAGTTCCTGCAATAAAATATAGTGCTGAGGCAAACCAATAGGCATCTTTTATAAATTTTTCTTTTAATCCATTTTTTAATACTTCTTCATCAACACCATACATATATTTTGCATTTAATTTTTTGCTCAATGCTTTTGCAATTGTTGTTTTTCCAACTCCATTATGTCCTTCAAAGGCAATTATATACATTCTTTTTCCTCCTTTACTGAAATAGGTTTTAATGATAACTTATCAAAAGGTGTTGTATATATATATTCATCACCATTTTTACTATTATCACTTGATTTATACCCTACTTCTTCAAGTTTAATTATGGTATCATAAATCAATTTATGATATTCTTCTTTACTCATATACTTATAAATAATACTTTCATTAGAATTTCCATAATAAAAATTTTTAAAGTCTTTACAACTATTTATTATTATTCCATATTTTTCTCTATTGTTGTAATATTCAGTGCCAGGAAATGGAACTAATTGATGAATAGAAATTTCATTTGGTTTTGTCTTAAGCATAAGATCAATTGATTTATATTGCTCTTTTAACTCTCCAGGTAATCCATAAATCCAATTTGTTTTTATTCTCAAATTATTTCTTTTGCATATTTCTATACCTCTTTTTATGTCTTCTATTGTTATTCCCTTACATACATCTTTTAATATTTTTTCAGAGCCAGTTTCTATTCCTACTTCAACTTTTTTACAACCTGATTTAATTAATAACTGACACACTTCATCATTAATCATATTTACTCTTAATTGTGCATTAAATCTTATATTTAAATTATTTTTTCTTATTAATTCCTCAAATTTTCTTAATTTATTAATATCAACAAAAAATACATCATCTGTAAAGAATATATCCTTTTTTTCATAGTTTTCGCATAGATATTTAATCTCTTCTATAATATTTTCTACACTTCTAATTCTCTTATTAACAGCTATATTACTTAAATTACTATAATTGCAACAAAATTTACAATTAAATGGACATCCTCTTGAGCCAGAAATTGAATGCATTTTATATTTTTTCATATTAAATAAGTTTCTATTAATAAAAGGAAGTTTGTTTATATCAATATCTAATTTTTCATTTGGTTTGTTAACTATAATTCCATTTTTATCTTTATATACTAAGTTTGGTATATTAAATATTTCTTCTTTTCCTTCCATAAAATATATAAACTTTTCAATTGGTATTTCTCCTTCTCCTTTAATAACATAATCAATTCCTTCATTTAAGCATTCTACAGGAAATAATGTTGGATGAATACCTCCTGCTAAAATTGGAGTATTTATGTTCTTCTTTTTTAAAATATTTATTATTTCTAATGCTATTGGATATGTAGGAGTCAATATAGAGAAACATATTAAATCTGGAGAAAATTTAATTATTTCATTAACTAAATCTTCATTTTTAGCATATTCTACATTTTGATCATATATTTTCACATTATGACCTAAATTAAATATTATTGTGCCTATATACCCTGCTCCTAATGGGTATTCACTATACATTTGTTTTTTATTAGTTGACCTTGGAACTACAATAGCTACTTTCATAATTTTTCACCTCACTATGAATATAGTATATATTCATTAAATCTCTTCTCTG
Source organism: Clostridium sp. (assembly GCA_022785265.1). GTDB lineage: Bacteria > Bacillota > Clostridia > Clostridiales > Clostridiaceae > Clostridium. Next base: position 11,352 of record JALFQD010000307.1, read on the forward strand.
TAATTTCCATTTTCATTTAATCTTTAAATACAAAAACACCAAATAGTAATTACTATTTAGTGTTTTTTAACTTTATCTTGATCTAAATATTAATTTTATAATAGCTAATGGAATAAGTGCCCACCCTAAGATAGTTCCCATAATTAATTTATGCATAAATAAACCACCTACTTGAGAATAAATATAAATTTTTCCTTCGTTCATGTACCCGTATGCCCAGTATCCTAAAGCCATATATATTAATAACACGCTTGTCATCTCCTAGTTTTTTAATTTTTATTGTCTTGTAAATTCTCCTTGTTCTGTATATCCTATAGCATAATCGTAAGTATATACATTAACATGATTATTGTCTTCAAAAAACAAAGCTAATGTGTATGATGTATCTTCATCTCTGACTAAAATTCTAACTTCTGTATCATCTCCACTCATTATTTCATATAGCATATCATTAAAATATATGTTACTTATATTCATATAATACTCTCCATCAGTACTAATCCAGTATCCTATTATTTTATCTGCAAATTTTTCTACTTCTTTGGGATTATATTTTTCAATTATAGTATTATTTGAAACTTCATAAATAGGTAACCCTCCTTGGTGAGGTACTCTATAAACTTTTTTACTTTTAGATGTAACAATATAAAAACCATCTTCATTATCTGGATATCTTCTTTCTAACATACTAAAAAAATATGCTGTTTCATTATTTAAATTAATACCAAAATTATTTAAAATAGTACTTGCCTCGCCTTCTCCTCCATTTATTATTTTAGTGAATAGCTGCCACTTGTTTAAATAATTTGAGTCAGCTTGTTCTATAAGATTTTGGGCTTCTTCAGCACTAAGTTCCTTTTTTTCTACTGGATTTTCTTGAATATTTTCTATTGTTTTTTCAGTTTCTTCTTGTTTTACTTGTTCCTGTTTTGTTTGTTCTACCTTTATTTCTTCTTGTTTTGGTGAATCTTCCTTTGAATTATCTTCTCTTGTTGCTAATGTATCTTCTTTTTTATTGCCTGTTAAGGAACTATTTATTTCTTCATATAGATTTTTTGTATTTTCTTCTTTATGCGGATTATCAATTTTTACTGTACTTGTTGGCTCTGTTAAAGCTGTAAACATTGCAAAACCAAATACAAGCCCAATTGCTGCTAACACTGAAAGAATATTTTTTGCTATTACATTTCGTGAATATTTTTTATCATTTGAAATTCTTTGTCCTGAAATTCTGTTCATATGTTCTATGATTTCAGTACAATCTTTCTTTCCAAAAATACCATCAAGTATTATGCTTATTTTATCTCCATTTTTAAATCCAATCTCAAGACATCTATATATACTAAGTAATATATCAATTATTAAGATAAATAATGCCTTTATCCCAAATGCATAAATACACGCTAAAGTTGCACATACAGTAAAAATCATCATAAATATTGAAAGACGCTTAGTATTAGTTACATATAGTACATCATCTATATTAAATTTATACTCTTGATTGTATTCTCTAAGATATTTTTCATTTTCTTTCTTTATTGTTATATCTGTTTCATTAAAGGTTATTATAGTTTT
>JALFQD010000339.1 GCA_022785265.1 Clostridium sp.
CTCTTGTTGCCATTAGAGATTGTTGAGCATCTCTCATAGTTGAATCTGTAAGTAAAAGCTTGTTTTGAGATTTTATCCACTTAACTACACCATCTGGTCCTTCAGCATCTAAGATTTGCTTTGTACCCTTTAATCCTTCTAATGTATCTACCTTTGGAATTACAGGTACATCATAATCTGTCTTAATTCCTTGAGTTCCATTTACTATCTTTTCACCAACAATTTTTAAAACTCTTTGTTCTTCATCTGTTCTTGGCTTTATATCAAATAATTGTGGATTATCTGAAATGAAGTTTGTATCACATTCTCCCTTTCTAAATGTTTCATTATTTAAAACATTTATTAGAAAATCAACATTAGTCTTAACTCCTGTAATATTTACTTCTTTTATAGCACGTATAGCCTTTCTTACAGCATCTTCAAAAGTTCTTGAATATGCAGTAGTTTTTACAAGAAGACTATCATAATAAGGACTTATAACAGCTCCACTAAATCCATTACCACCATCAAGTCTTACACCAAATCCTCCACCAGTTCTATAAACATCAATCTTACCAGTATCAGGTGCAAAATTATTTGAAGGGTCTTCTGTAGTTACTCTACATTGAATAGCATATCCTCTTGGTTTAATATCTTCTTGAGAATATATTCCTATTTCCTTAGAATTTAATTTATATCCTTCTGCTATTAATATTTGGCTTTGTACTATGTCTATACCAGTTACCATTTCTGTAATTGTATGTTCAACTTGTACTCTAGGATTCATTTCTATAAAATAGTGATTTCCGTGCATATCAACTAAGAATTCTAAAGTACCTGCATTTAAGTAATTAACAGCTTTAGCAATCTTTAATGCATCATTACAAATAGCTTCTCTAACTTCTGGAGATAATTTTACTGCTGGACTTATTTCTATAACCTTTTGATGTCTTCTTTGTATTGAACAGTCTCTTTCATAAAGATGTACTATGTTTCCATATTTATCTCCTAATACTTGAATTTCAATATGTTTAGGACCTTCTATGTATTTTTCGATGAACATATCATCTATTCCAAATGCCTTCTTAGCTTCATTTTTAGCACTTCTAAAAGCATCAAGTAAATCTTCTTTACGTCTAACTATTCTCATACCTCTACCACCGCCACCGGCAGCTGCTTTTACCATTACAGGGTATCCACAATAATCAGCAACTTTAATTGCTTCTTCTTCAGATGTTATAGGCTTTTCAACTCCTGGAATTACAGGAACTCCAACACTTTTTGCTACTATTTTAGATTTTATTTTATCTCCTAATTTATCCATCATTTCAGATTTAGGACCAATAAATTCTATTCCTGCCTCTTCACATTTTTTTGCAAATTCTGCATTTTCTGATAAAAAACCATACCCTGGATGTATAGCATCAACATGCTTTTTTAATGCTAAGCTAATAATCTCATCAATATTTAGATATGCTTCAACTGGTCCTTTATTCTTACCAATTAAATATGCTTCATGAGCCTTAGTTCTAAAAAGAGAACGCTTATCTTCTTCTGAATATATAGCTACTGTTCTTATTCCTAACTCATGACAAGCTCTAAATATTCTTATAGCTATTTCACCTCTATTGGCTACTAATACTCTTTTAAATTTTTTCTCCAATGAAATGCAACTCCTTCTATTATTTTAATTTCATCATTTGTCATATATAATAACAAACAAATAACTTAAAATTTTTTCATAATAAATTGATTATATCATAAAAATTACTATTTAACTTCTATTTTTTTGTTTTTAATCAAATATATTTTAGTACACTCGGACTAGTTTACTTTAAATTTTTAAATATATTTCATATTTATTGACTTTAATTTAACTTTTTAAATATTATTTTGTATTTTTTATAATATTTTAAGATTTTATATTTGAAAATTATGTTATAATGTAGCATATTAAATATTTATTTTAGAAAGGGGATTTATTTATGAAATTTAAATCATTTATATCAAAAATACTTGTATTTATTATTGCTTTAACAACCCTATCCGTTTGTCAAAACAGCACCATAGCTAAAGCTGATTCATTCAAAGTTGTAACTTTAGGTAATGATTTAACAGATGAGCAAAAATCTGAAATGTTAAAATATTTTAATGTAACAGAAAATGATGCTAACATACTTACTATTACATCTGAGGAAGAATATAAAGCTTTAGGTGATGTTGCAACTCCTGCTCAATTAGGTACTAGAGCAATTTCTTGTTCTTATGTTGAACCAACTACAGAAGGTGGATTAGATATTAAATCTAATAACTTAACTTGGGTTACTGTTGGAATGATTAGAAATGCTCTTATTACTGCTGGTATTACAGATGCAAAAGTAGTAGTATCTGCTCCTTTTAAAGTTTCTGGTACTGCTGCTCTTACAGGAGTTTTAAAAGGCTTTGAAAATAGTTCTTCTGGTCAAAAAATTGATGAAGATAAAAAAGAAGCTGCTAATGAAGAAATAGTTGTTACTGGAGATTTAGGAGAAACTATTGGACAAGATGATGCTGCTAACTTAATGAATGACATTAAAACAGAAGTAATTAAGAAAAATCCTGATTCTGAAAAACAA
>JALFQD010000383.1 GCA_022785265.1 Clostridium sp.
CCCTTATTCCAAAGCTCATTTCTACTTCTACTATAATACCATGCAGTATCCCCTTCTAAGGTCTTTATAAGGCTCTCTTTGTTCATATAAGCTAACATTAATACTTCTTTAGTCTTATAGTCTTGAGCAATTGCAGGAACCAATCCATTGCCCTTTTCAAAATCTATTAAATCAGCTTTAGCTAATATTTCTTCTTTGTTCATATCTTAACACTCCTATAATCTTACTGGAATATTTCTATCTCTTAAATATTCTTTAACTTGACCTACTGTAAGTTCTCCATAGTGGAAAAGTGAAGCTGCTAATGCTGCATCTGCTGCCTTTTGTTCAAAAACATCATAGAAGTGTTCTAAAGAACCACAACCACCTGATGCTATTACTGGAACATTAGTTATATTAGAAACTGCTTTAGTAAGTTCAATATCAAAACCTTTTTTAGTTCCATCAGTATCCATAGAAGTTAATAAAATTTCTCCAGCACCCAATGAAACTGCCTCTTCAATCCATTTTAAAGCATCAAGCCCTGTATCTATTCTTCCTCCGTTTATAACAACATTCCATCCTGAATTATCTTCTCTTTTTTTAGCATCTACTGCTAAAACTATACATTGATTTCCAAAGCTATATGCTCCTTGCTGTATTAAAGATTTATCTCTTACAGCTGCTGAATTTAAGCTTATTTTGTCTGCTCCTGCTCTTAAAATTCTTTTTATGTCATCTATACTTCTAAGTCCCCCACCAACAGTAAAAGGAATAAATATTTTTTCTGCAACTCTTTCAACTACCTTTTCCATTATTCCTCTTCCTTCATGAGTTGCAGTAATATCTAAAAATACAAGTTCATCTGCTCCTTGCTTATAATATTCTTCTGCAAGCTCTACTGGGTCTCCAACTTCTTTAATTCCAACAAAGTTAATTCCTTTAACAACCTTTCCTTCTCTAACATCAAGACAAGGGATAATTCTTTTAGTATGCATTTACTTTTCCCCCTTTGTAACCTTTATTGCCTCCTCTAATGAAAGAGTATTAGCATATATAGCCTTTCCTGTTATAGCACCATAAAGTCCTAAGGCATTTAAGTCCTTTATGTTTTGAATATCTCTAATTCCACCTGAAGCTGTTATATCCATATTTACTTCTTCACTTAACTTCTTAAGCATTTCAACATTTGGACCTTCTAATGTTCCATCTTTGCTTATGTCTGTTACTATGACATTTTTAACTCCAAGCTTTTCTAATTTCTTAGCAAAATCTATGTAATAAAGCTTACTTCCTTCAAGCCATCCTCTTCCATAAGCATATCCATCTTTACAGTCAATTCCTACTGCTATTTTTTCTCCAAAGTTATCTATTGCCTTAACTAAAAGTGCTTCATCTTCCATAGCACTTGTTCCTAAAATAACTCTTGAAATTCCATTGTCTATGTAATATTTAATTGTCTCAAAAGTTCTTATTCCACCACCTATTTCTACTGGAATATCTAAAGTTTGAGCAACCTTTACTATAACTTCTTTATTTACAAGTTCTCCTTTTTTTGCTCCATCTAAATCTACTAAATGAACATATTCAGCTCCAAGCTTTTGAAATGACATTGCTGTTTCTAGTATATCTTCAGCAACTACTTCCTTTTTAGAATAATCTCCTTGATATAATCTAACTGGCTTTCCATCTATAATATCTATTGCAGGTAATATTATCATTTTCTACACCAACTCCTTGAAATTTTTTAATATTTGTAATCCTATTTCTCCACTTTTTTCTGGATGAAATTGTGCTCCTATAACATTTTTTCTTCTTACAAGTCCAGGAATCTTTAAAGAGCCATATGTAGAAAATCCTACCAAATCCTCATCTCTATATCCTGTTGCTCTATATGAATGAACATAATAAACAAAAGGCTTATCATTTAATCCATTTAATAAATCATCATCTCTATTCTTTTCTAGATTGTTCCATCCAATGTGAGGTATCTTGACATCAGGGTCCTCCATAAGTCTTACTTCTCCTTGAAGAAGTCCAAGACCTTCACATTCTTCTCCTTCAAAACCTTTTTGAAATAAAACTTGCATTCCAAGACAAATTCCAAGAAGGGGTTTTCCTTTAGCTACTTCCTCTCTTATAACATTTGGAAGTCCTGCTTTGTTTAAATTGTCCATACAATCTTTAAAAGCTCCAACCCCTGGAAGTATAAGCTTATCTGCTTTTCTTATTTCTTCAATGTCAGAGGAAATCTTACATTCACATTCAAGCTTTTTTAAAGCATTATAAACACTTTTTAAATTTCCCATGCCATAATCAATAATTACTACCATACTCATTCCTCCTATAACATACCCTTTGTTGAAGGTAAGCGCATATCATTTTCATTAACTGTTTTAGCCTCTCTTAAAGCCCTTCCAAGTGCCTTAAATAAAGCTTCTATCTTGTGATGGTCATTGCTTCCATATAAAATTCTTGCATGAAGAGTAATACCTGCATTAAAAGCAAAAGCTCTAAAAAATTCTTCTGTCATTTCTGTAGCAAAACCACCAACAGTATCTCTTTTAAATTCTCCATCAAAAACTAAAAATGCTCTTCCACTTATATCTAATGAAACCTGTGCTAGGGTTTCATCCATTGGAAGAAAGAAGGTACCATATCTATTTATACCTCTCTTATCCCCTAGAGCCTCCAAGAAGGCTTTTCCAAGAAGTATTCCTGTATCTTCTACTAGATGATGGTCACAAACCTCTAAATCGCCATGAGCCTTAATATCTAAATTAAATCCTCCATGGAAAGCCATCAAATTAAGCATGTGGTCAAAAAATCCTACTCCAGTATCTATATTAGTTTTTCCTTCACCATCAAGATTTAAAGTTAATTTTATTTGAGTTTCCTTTGTATTTCTTTCTAAAGATGATATTCTCTCCATATTTCACCATCCTACTTTAATCTTACTTTTACAGAATTAGCATGAGCTGTTAGTCCTTCTTGATTAGCAATATTTATAATTTTTTGTCCATCTCTTTGTATTGCCTCTTCTGAATAATATAAGAATGATGATTTCTTTATAAAGCTATCAACTGATAATGCAGAGAAAAATCTTGCTGTACCACTTGTAGGTAAAACGTGATTTGTTCCTCCAAAATAATCTCCTATTGGTTCTGGAGTGTTATATCCTAAGAATACTGAACCTGCATGTCTTACCTTTCCTAAATACTCCATAGCATTTTCAACCATAAGCTCTAAATGCTCTGGTGCAACTTTATTAGATATTTCTATACATTCATCAATACTTTCACATATAATAACTTTTCCATAATTATTTAAAGAAGCTTCTATAATTTCTTTTCTTTCTAATGTTTGAACTTGCTTTTCTAATTCAACTACTGTATCTTCATATAGCTTTTTAGAAGTTGTAACTAAAATTGCTGAAGCAAGCTTATCATGTTCTGCTTGAGACATTAAGTCTGCTGCCACATATTTTGGATTTGCATTTTCATCAGCAATTACTAATATTTCACTAGGACCTGCTATCATATCTATGTCAACTCTTCCAAAAACTAATCTCTTAGCAACAGCAACAAAAATATTTCCAGGACCAACAATCTTATCAACTTGAGGAATTGTTTCTGTTCCATAAGCTAATGCTCCTATTGCTTGTGCTCCTCCAACTTTATAAATTTTAGTTACTCCTGCAATTTTAGCAGCAACTCCAATTATAGGATTAATTCCTCCATCTTTTCCTGGAGGAGTTACCATAACTATTTCTTTAACCCCTGCAACCTTTGCTGGAATAACATTCATAAGTACTGAAGAAGGATAAGCAGCAGTTCCTCCTGGTACATAAACTCCAACAGAATCTAAAGGTAAAACTCTTTGACCTAAATATGTACCATTATCTTTATTTAATATAAATCCTCTACTTTTTTGTGCTTTGTGATAATATTCTATGTTTTCTTTTGCTTCTTTTAAATTTTCTATTACTTCTTTATCAATTTTATTAAAACATTCTTCTATTTCTTCTTCTGTAACTTGTAAGTCTTTTAAAACAACCTTATCAAACTTTTCAGTATATTCTCTTAAAGCCTTATCTCCATTTTTTCTTACATCATTTAATATATTAGTTACTGCTGAAGTTATATCTCCACTTACTTCATCTTCTCTCTCTTTTAAATCCTTTAAAAGTTCGTCCCAACCTTTTTGCTTTAAATCATATTCTTTTAACATATTTAATTTTTACCTCCTATTTTTCTATTACTGATTGTAAACTTTCAATAAAGTCACCAATTTCTTTTCTCTTAAGCTTAAAACTTGCCTTATTTACAATCACTCTTGCACTTATTGGACATACTGTATCAAATACTACAAGTCCATTTTCTTTTAAAGTCGTTCCTGTTTCCATAATATCGACTATTGCATCACATAAACCTAAAATTGGTGCAAGCTCTACTGACCCTTCAATTTTTATAATTTCAACATCAATGTTTTTCTTTTTAAAATATTCTCTTGCTACTGTTGGATACTTAGTACCTATCTTTATATGTCCAACCTTCTTAAAAATATTTTTTTCTGGTAAAGAGGCCACTATAAACTTACACTTACCAATATTTAAATCTAAAACTTCATAATAATTATTGTTAGATTCCATTAAAGTATCTTTTCCTACAACCCCAATATCTGCAACTCCATGCTCAACATAAGTAATTGAATCTGCTGCCTTTACTAAAAAATATTTTATATCTTTTTTAGTATCTTTGAATACAAGTTTTCTTCCCTTATCTTTAAGCTCTTCTGTTCCATAGTTTGCTTTATCTAATAACTTTACAGTTTCTTTTTCTAGTCTTCCTTTTGTTAAAGCTATACTTATACTCATTACTTTAACTCCTCCTCTAATTCAATTCCTTCTATATCATTCTTAGGTATTAATTCTACTACATGTCCTGAGTCTCTAAGAAGTTTTCCCTTCTTAATTGCTTCTAAAGAACATCCTTTACCATAATAAATTTTATATTTAGCTGGTTTATTTGTATCATCAAATTCAACAACATCTAATAATGAATCAATTTTTATAGAAAAGCCTACAGCTGGAATATCACGACCAAATCTAGCTATTAGATTATCATATCTTCCACCACTTAATACAGTAACTCCAACTCCTTCAAAGTATCCTCTAAATATTATTCCTGTATAATAATTTACTCCTGGAACCATTCCTAAATCAAAGGTAAGCATATCACCATATCCTAATTCCTTTAATGAAGCTGCAAGTTTTTCTAAGTATTCAATATTCTTTTTAAGTTCATCATTAAAAGCATATTTTTTTCCTTCTGCTAAAACCTCTTCTCCACCAAAAAGCCATGGAAGCTTTTTAAAGAAAGCTTTATAATCTTCAGATACATTAAGTTCTTCTAAATAATCTTCTAAAGATTTTAAGCTCTTTGTATCAATAAGTTCAGCTAATTTTTCTCTTTCTTCTTCACTTAAATCTAAACCTGAAACAGCAGCATTAAAGAAATTAATATTTCCTATTTCAAATTTAAATTTATTATTTTTTAAAACCTTCAATGATTCTAATGCTGTAACTAATATTTCTAAATCAGATTCTTCATCAGTTAAACCTATTAATTCCACTCCACAATCTGTATATTCGTTCTTCTTTCCTCCAAGACTTTCATTTACTCTAAAAACATTGGCAGTATATCTAAATCTTAAAGGAGGATTTGAATCCTTAAATTTAGTTCCAACAACTCTTGCTATTGGAATAGTCATATCAGGTCTTAAAACCATTATTCTTCCCTTATCATCAAAGAACTTATACATATCTTCTTCTTTTAAGCTTTGAAATTCTGAATTAAAAGTTCTATAAAATTCTATTGTTGGAGTTACAACCTCCTTATACCCCCATTTATCTAAAACTCCTTCAATATCTTGTTGAAGTTTTTTCTTTATTAAGCACTCCCCTAATATTAAATCCCTTGTTCCTTCAGGAATTAAATACTTATTAGACATATTACATCCTCCTAAAATCATTTTTATTTTATCGATTTAGCACGTTAAATCGTTGAATTCTATTTTAATAATAATCTAGTAATATTTTTCTGTCAATACTTTGGTTAATTTTTCTTTCATTATACTATATTAACATGATACGCCTTAAAATGCACTTTTTTATTATATAGGAAATTATATCAATTATTATTAAGTTTAAAAATAATTAGAACTTTATTATTTGCTTGTAAATTATTATTCAAACAAAAAGTTATATCAAATTTTTAAATTTCTTTTCTTGATATATATGTATTAATTTCATAAAATATAATAGTATTAACTAAAAGGAGGAAATCACTAATGAGCGAAAAACTAGTTATAGGTATTACCTTTGGTATATATCTTTTAATTATGTTAGGAATTGGTTGGTATTTTTACAACCGAACAAAAAATTTATCTGATTATGTTCTTGGAGGTAGAAGCTTAGGTAGTTGGGGAACTTCTATAAGTGCTCAGGCCTCTGACATGAGTGGTTGGCTATTACTTGGTCTTCCAGGTGCTGCATATGCCACAGGACTTTCTGGCTCTGTGTGGATGGCTACTGGTCTTGCAATAGGTACATATTTAAATTGGAAGTTAGTTGCTCAAAGACTTCGTATTTCCACACAAAAATATTCAAATTCTATTACAATACCATCTTATCTAGAAAACAGATTTAATGATGATTCAAGGTTACTAAGAAAGGCATCATCAATATTTATATTATTATTTTTCTTAGTTTACACAGCTTCAGGGTTTGTTTCTGGAGGTAAGTTATTCCAGACAGTATTTGGAGTTCCTTATAAAGTTTCTGTCATTATTGGAGCAATTGTAGTTGTAGCATATACTTTTCTTGGTGGATTTATGGCAGTTTGCTGGACTGATATTATTCAAGGACTTCTTATGTTCTTTACATTACTTATATTACCAGTTGTAGTATTAATTAAAGCTGGTGGAATAAATGAAGTGATTTCAGCTATTGACCCTTCACTTTTAAACCCATTTAATGCAGCCTCTATTACAGGAAGTGCTTCATCTTCAACTGTATTAGTAGTTATAAGCATTATTTCTTCATTAGCATGGGGGCTTGGATATTTTGGTCAGCCTCATATTTTAGCAAGATTTATGGCAATAAAAAATCCTGATTTAATAAAAAAATCTAGAATAATAGCAATGTTTTGGGTTGTCCTTTCATTATTTGGTGCAACTGCTGTTGGATTAGTTGGACATTCAGTTATACCTGATATTTCAGCTTATGGTGGAGATAGCGAAACTATATTTATGCTTTTAGTAAATAATTGCGTACCTCTTATTTTAACTGGAATTTTAATGTCTGCAATCTTAGCAGCTATAATGAGTACAGCAGATTCTCAACTTCTTGTTGCAGCTTCTACTGTATCTGAAGATTTTTATAAGGGTATGATAAAGCCTAAAGCTTCTGATAGAGAACTTATATTAGTAAGTCGTTTAACAGTACTTTCTGTAGCTATTATAGCACTTATAATAGCATTTAATCCTAATAGTTCTGTGCTTGGATTAGTTTCTTATGCTTGGGCAGGGTTTGGAGCTGCTTTTGGACCGGTAATTCTTTTATCATTATTTTATAAAAAGATGACTAAAAATGGTGCTGCTGCTGGTATGATAGTTGGTGGGCTTACTTCTGTATTATGGCCATTATTAAAGAAGGTTTCTTCACTTGCTATATTCCAACTTTATGAAATAGTTCCAGGTTTCTTATTTGCAGTTTTAGCTATTTTTATAGTAAGTAAAATTGATATAAAAAATAGTACTGACCCTGTTAAAATTGAAGCTAAAAAAGCTAGAGAAAAAGTAAAGGAACAAACTGCTAAGGAAGAAAAAATAAAATATGAAAAAACTGTTGTTGGAACTAGAAAACGTAAAGAAGCATCTAAAAAACGTAGAAAAATAGCAGGAAAAAATAGAGCTAAAAATAGATAAAAAATAAAAGTTGTTGCACTAATTTTAGCAACAACTTTTTATTTTTTTAGTAAATTAAAGCTTATTCAGATTTCTCATTATCTTCTTCAGGTTCATCTAAAGTTACAGCAACTTCTTTATTTTGAATATTCATGCTATTCATTAATATCATCTGCTTTTGTAGTTTTAAAAGCTTTTGTATTTCTTCTTCAACTTGACGTACAGCTTCTGTTGCTTCTTCTTTCATTTTTGCTAATTCTTTCTTCTGTTCCATAATATTTTCTATTTCTTGTTGTTGTTTCTTTAAGAATTCAGCTTCTCTTTCTTCAAAATGAGAAATTGATAAATTCTTCTTTCTACTTTCTTCTTTTTCTTTCATTGAAGCTTCTATTTCAAGTTGCTTAGCTGCATTTTTTTCTGCCTCTTCCATAAAATATTCTTGAGAATTTATTAACATATTTGATTCATTCTTTCTCTTTTTATATGAACCATCACTTTGTAATACTCTTCCCTTAACATTATCATGAAGCATAACATTAACAATATTTAAAATACGATTCTTTATATCCTCATCATAAATAGGACAACCTACTTCTACTCTCTTATCCATATTTCTTGTCATATAATCTGCAGAAGCTATATACATCTTCATATCTTTTCCTTCACCAAAGCAATAAACTCTTGAATGTTCAAGGAATTGTCCAACAATACTTTGTACTGTTATATTATCTGTTTTTCCTTTTATTCCAGGAATTAAACAACATATTCCCCTTACTATCATATCTATTTTTACTCCTGCTTGAGAAGCTTCTGAAAGTTTATCTATAAGTTCTCTGTCAGTTAAAGAATTCATTTTTAATATGATTCTTCCTTTTTCTCCCATCTTAGTTTTTTCAATTTCCTTGTCAATAAACTTTATTATTGTTCTCTTCATACTTATTGGTGCTACTAATAAGTAATCATAGTGTCCATCAAGCTTTGAAATAGACATATTTTTAAAGAAATTAGCTGCATCAATTCCTATTGAATGATTTGCAGTAATTAAACTTAAATCTGTATAAAGCTTAGCTGTTTTTTCATTATAATTTCCTGTTCCAACTTGAGTTATATATTTTATCTTATCATTTTCTTTCTTTGTTATTAAACATATCTTTGAATGAACTTTAAAGTTTTCAAATCCATATATAACATTACATCCAGATTCTTCTAATGTTTCAGACCAGTCAATATTGTTTTGTTCATCAAATCTTGCTCTAAGTTCCATAAGAACAGTTACTTCTTTTCCATTTTCAGCAGCTGTTGTTAAATATTCTATTAATTTTGCTTTTCTTGCAAGTCTGTATATTGTTATTTTTATTGAAATTACATCTGGGTCATTGGCAGCCTCTTTAATAAGTCTTAAAAATGGATCCATTTTTTCATAAGGATAAGATAATAATATATCCTTTTTCTCTACTTGGCTCATAATGCTTTCATTGCTATTAATTCCTAATGGAATCTGTGGTGTAAAATCTTCATAAGTAATTTTTTCTTTTATATGTACTGGAATTTTATCTAGTATAGAAAAAGCAAATGACATATCTAATGGAGATTTACATTTAAATACTTGCTCTTTCTTTATGTTAAGTCTATCTAATAAATATGTTTCAAGTTCTGGTTTTATCTTATCTAAAACTTCCAATCTTACTGGTGCTAAACGTCCACGTTTTTTTAGAAGTTTTTTCATGTGTAGTCTATAATCATCATCAATATCATAGCTTTCATCATCTGGATTAATATCTGCATTTCTAGTAACACGTACAATTGTCCTATCTTCTATATTTCCCATATTAAATATCATATCTGCATATTCTAAAATAACTTTTTCTACTAATACATATTTTAATTCTTCTCCTGGAATATAGATAATTCTTGGAATTGAATTTGGAATAGGTACTATTCCTACTGAAGTATTTCCACCATTTTTTATTAGCACAGTCATGTTTAATGATAAGTTTTGAAGATGTGGAAATGGGTGAAGATTATCTACTATTTGTGGTGATAATACTGGTAATATATAATCCTTAAAATAATCATCTAAAAATTTCTTTTCTTGCTTATTAAGGTCCTTTACATTTAAATTTTTTATATTATATTCTCTTAATTCTTCTTCAACTTTTTCAAAAGTTTTATCCTTTTGCTCATATAATGGTACTACTGCCTTAAATATTGCTTTAAGTTGCTCAGCTGCTGTCATCTTGCTCTTATTATCATAATGTTCTGGGTCAACAAGAGATATATCATAAAGACTTCCTACTCTTATCATAAAAAATTCATCTAAGTTACTTGTAAATATAGATATAAATTTTAATCTTTCATAAAGTGGAACATTTTTATCTCTACCTTCCTCTAACACCCTTTCATCAAACTTAAGCCATGAAAGCTCTCTATTTTGGGTATAACTAATATCCAAATCATTCTTTTTTACCATTATAAACGCCTCCTAATACTTTGCTAAATAAATATCCTTCTCTTACACCATAAGGACTTACATGTATTTCCTTTATGTCATAAAATTTTACAATAGTGTTTAGTATAATCATTCCTGGAATTATGGTATGGACTCTATCTGGTACAACTTTTAATATTCTTCTTAGTAATGCATTTTCTGATTCATCACATTTTTTAATAATCTTCTTTATATTTTCTGATTTTATAAGACTTCTTGTACAATCTTTTTTAAATATATTTTCACAAAGTTCTCCTGTTGCTCTTATTGTTCCTCCAACACCACATGCAACAGAATTTTCTTTTATTCCACCTAATTTCTTTAGATGATACAAAACTTCACCCTTTATAGCAGTTCTTTCATTTTCTGTTGGAAGAAGATTACTTACATATTTTGAATACATACTTAGTGAACCTATTGGTATACTATAGGCCTTTATTATTTCTTTATTTTTATACATTACTAACTCTGTACTTCCTCCACCTATGTCTATAAGTATTCCATCTGATATATCAACTACTTGACTAGCTCCTATAAAATCGTAAATAGCTTCATTTTCTCCAAGAATAATTTCTGTGTTAAAGCCTGTCTCTTCTTTAATTCTAAGAACAGCTTCATCAGTATTACTTACATTTCTTAAAGATGCGGTTGCAAAAACAAATACATTATCTATTTGAAAATTATCAACTATCTCTCTATAAGCTTTTAACACTTCACAAGCTCTTTTTATACCTGCATTTGAAAGCTCACCATCTTTAACATAGCCAGCAAGACCTGCCATAGTTTTCTTATTTAAAAGAAGAATAACCTTATTATTCTCATATTTATATATTGATAATCTTATAGTATTTGAACCTACGTCAATTATTCCATATATCATTTCTATCCCTCCAAACGTTCCTTTTTAATTTTAAGTTTATTTTTAATTTTTAACTACTATATTATTGTAAAATTTGTGTTATTTTTTTGTAAAATTTTTTTATATTAATATTTTAGTTCTCAATCATATTATTGTCAAATTTTAGTTTATATTGTAACTTAATTTTATATTTAGTATATTTTTTGATATTAAAAAAATCGAGAGTTAAAAAACTCCCGATTTTTCTATATTTAAAAGCCCTCTTTTATTTTATTACTCCATTGCTATAAATTCTACCTTCTCCATCTTATCAATTTGAGATAAATCTTGAAGAAGGGTTTTTATATCTCCTTCTAAGGTGGACATATCTATTGTTAATGTTATATATGCATATCCATTTAAAGGAATACCTTGATTTATTGTAAGTATACTTCCTCCTTTAGAAGAAATATAATTTAAGATATTTGATAAAACGCCCTTTCCATCAATTATCTTTAAACTAAAGGTTGCTTTTCGCCCCTTTTGACTTTCAGAAAATTCAAATATAAAATCTTTATATTTGTAATAAACACTCCTACTTATGCCAACCATTTTAGTAGCTTCTGTAACTTCTTTAACCTTTCCTTCTCTTAAAAGTTTTTTAGCATTTACTACTTTTTCGTATACATCTGGTAAAACTCTTTTATCAATAAGATAATAATTTCCGCTCATTACTTTTCTCCCTTGATTATAGATGCCCCCTGTGTATCTATTGACAATTCATGAACTGCCCAATTAAATGATTCTTCTTTTAAAAACTTTTCTATATTAGTTTTAAAATTTTCTTCTTTCTCTGAAATAATCGCCATTATTGTAGGTCCTGCACCACTAAGATAAGTTGCTAAAGCCCCCACTCTATATGCCTCTTTCTTAACTTCATCAAAACCTTTTATAAGCTTACTTCTATAATTTTCATGGAATGCATCCTTACATGCAAACTTTAGTAAGTCATAACTTCCATTACTTAATGCCGTAACCATTAACGCAACTCTTCCCACATTATAAACCCCATCTTTAATTGAAATCTCCTTTGGAAGCACAGCTCTTGCTTCCCTAGTAGATAATTTAAAGTCTGGTATCATTGGAACAAACTTAATACCTTCCTTTACCTTTACTATATCATGATAGCTTACTCCTTCATCCATAACAGACACAACCATTCCCCCAAACATAGCTGGTGCCACATTATCTGGATGTCCTTCTATTTCAACAGCCATCTGAAATAATTCATCCTTTGTAAAAACATTTCCCATGATTTCATTAGCTCCAACTAGTCCCCCAACTATACAGCTAGAGCTACTTCCTAACCCTCTTGCTATAGGTATATTTTGTTCTAGGCTACATATTTCCAAGCCCTTTGGAGTATATCCAGCCTTTTCAAAACATTTCATCATAGATTCATATACTATATTATCTTCATTGCAAAATTCTTCTGGAAATCCAGAGAAACTTAAGCCCCCTTCAGTTTCTCTAAATCCAAAATAATTATATAAGCTTACTGCTATTCCAAGAGAATCAAATCCTGGGCCCATATTTGCAGATGTAGCTGGTACTCTTACTTTTATCATCTCTACACCTTCTATTTTAAATAAGATAATAGGGCTTTTTTCATGTCATCTTTATCCCAAACTTCATTATGAAGAATTTATTTTTTATCTAAATCTCTTAAGTTTTTAGGAATTTCAACATTTGTTTCTTTATTTAATTCTTTAACAACTTCAAAGTCATTAAGATTTTCAACATTAATACCTAAAGCCTTACATATACTTCTTGGGAATTTGTATGGACTTGCTGTTGATGCAATAAGAACCTTTCTGTCATCCCCAGTTTCTTTCTTATACTTGTTATAAACTACCTTTGCTACTCCAGTATGAGTATCCATTAGGTATCCTTCTTTAGTGTACATTTCTTTTATTTCTGCATATACTTCATCAATATTTGCATAATTTCCATAGAATTCATTCATGAAAGAAGCTATTTTTTCAGAAACCTTATATACTCCACCATTGTTTAATGATTCCATAAGGCTCTTTACTTCTTCTCCATTTCTTCCACAAGCTTCAAATAATAATCTTTCAAGATTTGAAGATACTAATATATCCATAGATGGTGATTCAGTTAAAACTAATTCTCTTCTCTTATCATAAGTTCCTGTTTGGAAGAAATCAGTTAATACCTTATTTTCATTTGAAGCACATATAAATTTATGTATTGGAAGTCCCATTTCCTTAGCATAGTGAGAAGCTAATATGTTACCAAAGTTTCCTGTTGGTACTACAACATTTATTTCTTCCCCTTCTTTTATTACTCCTTGTTCAACTAGCTTAAAGTATCCATAGAAATAATAAACTATTTGAGGAACTAATCTTCCTATATTGATAGAATTTGCAGAAGATAATCTTATTCCATCCTTAGCTAATTCTGCTTTAAATTCTTCATCTCCAAAAATTTCCTTTACTCCAGTTTGAGCATTATCAAAGTTTCCGTTTATTCCAAATACCTTAACATTTTTTCCTTCTTGAGTAGCCATTTGTCTTTCTTGAATAGCACTTACTCCATTCTTTGGATAATATACAACTACTTTAAAGCCTTCAACATCTTTAAAACCTTCAAGAGCTGCCTTTCCAGTATCTCCAGAAGTTGCAGTTAAAATAACTACTTCATCATTTACCCCTAATGCTTTTCTTGCTCTCTTCATTATTTGAGGAAGAAATAGTAATGCAGCATCTTTAAATGCACATGTTGGACCATGATATAATTCTAAAAATCCTTTTTCTACTTTTACATCAAAACGATTATTGTATGCGTCATTTATAGCACTCATTAAGTCATTTTCATCAATGTCTGTAAAATATTCTTTTATTACCTTAAAAGCTAATTCTTCATAAGATAATCCTTTTTCTTTTTTTAAAGAATCATAAAGGTTTGGAAAACTTTCTGGAACATATAAGCCTCCATCCTTTGCAATTCCTCTTAAAATTGCCTCAGCTGAAGCTACTCCCTGCTCTAATCCTCTTGTACTTTGAAATTTCATCAAATCACCCCAAATTTATTTATATTATAAATTAATTATCTTTTAGTCACAATTAGTATAATATCATGTTCGCCTTTAAAACACAAGTGTTTATATGTTGAAAACAATTTTTTTCTATTTAACAACCTCCACTTGCAAATAACATCATCACTAAAGCATCTCTTGCTCCAACATTTTCATTTTTTACAAGGTTATTTATCTCTTCTTTTTTAAATTTAAATATTTCTATTTCTTCATCATCTTCTGCATATTCATTTGTAGTTGTTCCTTCTGCTAAAACTTTAACTGTTACAATGCTTTCATCAGTCATTCCACCTGAAACATAACTTGGTTTAAGAATTACTTCACAAGATAATCCTTTAAGTCCTGTTTCTTCATAAAGCTCTCTATAAGCAGCTTCTTCTATATTTTCTCCTTTTTCTATGAGTCCTGCTGGTAATTCAAAAACATTATCTCCTATAGCTGGTCTATATTGTTTTATTGCTATAATTTCTCCATTCTTAGTTATTGGAAGTATTAATATCCCATCAGCTCTATTATGCTCTTTAGTTACACAAGCAAGTTCATCTTTTTCTCTTCTGCTTGCTACATAATAATCTTTTCTCCTTCCTACTTTATTTATTAATTCTAAAGTATACAAATTTAAAAACTTATTGTTAGTTTCTTTTTTAATATCAATTAACTTCATAAGCTATTCTCCTTAAAATAATATTTTATTTATATTATAAGTCTTTTAAGAAGATTTATTAAATATTTTTTATGAATTTTAAGTGTTTATAGTAACATTGTCCCAAGCGGCTTTATTGTTAACACCTATAAGCCAGTTTAGTGCATAGTGTCTTTCCTTCACAACTCCTTCTTGTAATCCCCCAGGCATTTCTTGTTTTTTAATTCTTGCTTCAACACAGGCCCAATCATAACGAAGAATTAAATCAGCTTCATCAAGTATTTCTTTTTTTCTTCTAGGCTTACTCTTTTTTACAAGCTCATCTATATCATCCATTGTCCACATTATTTTTGCAATTTTCTCCACATCACATATTTTATCTGGATAAGATAAGTCTATATACCCTAAAGCCCATAAAAGCACATTACAACATTCATATCTCCAAGATTTATCTATACATACCCATTCTGGTGGATTTTCACTTTCCACATATTTTTTCTCTTCTGGAGATAGGTATGGCTTTATGTGATAAATTTTATCTACCATATCATAAAATTTTCTAGCATCTTTAATATTGTGCCTGTTACACATAACCTCTGAAAAGATACATACACCAAAAAGAGCTGATAAACGCTTTGCTATTTCATCTGGCTTTCTTAATATTGCTTCTTCTTCCATAATTGAGCTTTTTAATTTAGGAATAAATGGAATATTTTTTTCTTTTAGTTTTTCTATAGATTTTTCTCTT
>JALFQD010000377.1 GCA_022785265.1 Clostridium sp.
TGATGTTACAAAGTCAGCTTCTGACATAGTATTAATGGATGATTCTTTTTCAACAATAGTTGTCGCTGTTGAAGAGGGAAGAAGAATATATAATAACATCAGAAATAATATTGTATTTTCATTATCAAGTAATTTTGCTGAAATATTTACTATTATAATAGGACTATTTACTAAAACAACAATTTTATTACCAATTTATATTTTATTTATTGATTTGGTAACTGATTCTATTCCTAGTATATGTTTATCTTTTGAAAAGAGTGAAGATGGTATAATGAATAAAAAGCCAAGAGGCATTAATAAATCGTTATTTACACCATTTATAAAATCTTGTATAGCGTCTTCAGCTATCATTGAAACTATATTTGTAGTTCTTACTTACTTTATTAGTTTAAAAGTGTATGGACAAGAGACTGCTATGTCTTTAGCACTTCTTTCAATGGTTGTTCAGGAGATAGTTTATTCAATATCTTGTAGAAATTTAAAAGAGTCAGTTGTTAAACAAGGACTATTTTCTAATAAAACAATGAACTATGGATTATTATTAATACTTTTAATTGAACTTGTAGTGTTCATTACACCAGTTGGAAAATTAATAAGTATAACATCGATAAATATTAGTTTGATATTAGTAGTATTTTTAATAAACTTTATGGCAATATTCGTTTACGAATTAATTAAGCCACTTTTAGTAAAATGGTTTAAAGATTAAAATATATAAAGTTTTTTTAAAATTTCATGAGTAAGAAATTATGAATAAATGGATTAAAGAAAATAAGATTATATTAATAACAGTGTTAATATTTGAAACTTATATAGGGATTTGTATATCAGCCGGAATGTATTTAATGCCACATAAAGTTAAATAAGTAAGAAACTTTGTTTTGGTTTATATATGCTTGTATACTTAGGTATTATATGTAGAGAAAATATGCAAATTGAAGGGTTTTGGTATTATTTATTTTTAGAAGTGTAAGTCACAAGCAGTTGGTATGAATGCCTCTGATTATATTAGACATCTTATTGTAGGTTATAAACCGAAAGAGAAACCGTCGGAGCAATTTTATGAAGAAATAAAAAATATTCGCAACATTGGAAATAATATAAATCAGATAGCCAGAATTGCAAATGCAAAAGGTGTAATAGATGTTCCTCATTTAAGAAAAGAAATTGATAAATTAGGTGAGTTTATTGTTGATATGAAAAATAAATATTTAAGACCAGATAAAGATGAATGAATTTTGTCCGAATTATGGTAAAAAATAAATTAAATGATATAATTATTACCGTTGGGAGAGGGTAGTAATGTTATCAAACTTTGATTGTTCAATATTAAAAGAATTAGATAGACAAAATATAAAATCAGATATTATTTCAGTAGTAATGAATAGGCTAGATACTAATGATAAGAAAAATGATTTTCTTTCATTTATGATTGATAACAGAAATGTCCTTATATCTTTAAAAGATATTTTTAGTGAATTAAATCTAATCACTAAATAGTAAGTCATCGCTCAAATTATCTTTCTAATTATAAAAAAATTGAGTAATAATAATCATAAAGTTATTGACAAACTATATGAAATAATATAAAATAAAACAAAATTAGGAATAATTCTTAATTTAGAAAGGAGATACATGAATAACTATTCTAAGCAAAGAGAAATTATACTAGAAACATTTAAGTATTTAAATCATCCAACAGCGGAACAAATATATGATAAAGTACATCAAGATAATCCAACTATTAGTAAAAGTACAGTTTATAGAAATTTAAATGTTTTATTGGAAAATAAAACTATCAAGAAAATAAAAGTATTAACTGGACCAGACAAATATGATTATATTGATAAAGAACATTATCATGTAATATGCAACAAATGTGGAAAAGTTTTTGATTTTATGTATCAGTTTAAGAAGGAAAAACTAAAAGAATTGATTCATAATCAAACGAGTGTAATTACTAATGTAGACAGTATCATTTTATATGGAATATGTGAAGAATGTAAATCTAAAATAAAGTATGAGGAGGAATAAAAAATGGAGTTAAAAGGATCAAAAACAGAAAAAAATTTAATGGAGGCATTTGCAGGAGAATCACAAGCAAGAAATAAATATACCTATTTTGCGAGCAAAGCTAAAAAGGAAGGATATGAGCAAATAGCAGCAATATTCCAAGAAACAGCAGATAATGAAAAAGAACATGCTAAATTATGGTTTAAACTATTACATGATGAAGATATACCATCTACAGCTGAAAATTTAAAAGCAGCAGCAGAAGGAGAAAATTTTGAATGGACAGATATGTATGATAGAATGGCAAAAGAAGCAAAGGA
The DNA here is from genome assembly GCA_022785265.1 of Clostridium sp. Lineage (GTDB taxonomy): Bacteria > Bacillota > Clostridia > Clostridiales > Clostridiaceae > Clostridium. The sequence goes on from JALFQD010000377.1 coordinate 2,337, forward strand.
AGAAGGATTTGATAGAATAGCATATTTATTTGAAGCGGTTGGAAAGATAGAAAAAGAACATGAAGAAAGATATAAAAAATTATTAAAAAATGTAGAAGATGGGTTAGTATTTTCTAAAGATGGAGATAAAATTTGGAAATGTAGAAATTGTGGACATATTGTAATTGGTAAAGAAGCACCAGAAATTTGCCCAGTTTGTAGTCATCCAAAAGCATATTTTGAAATAAAAGCAGAAAATTATTAATATATTAGTAAAATAAGAGATACCTTTTTGTATCTCTTATTGAAATTAAAAAAGGAGGAAAAAATGGCTAAATATAAATGTCAATTATGTGGACATATTTATGATGAAGAAAAAGAGGGAGTTAAATTTGAAGACTTACCAGATGATTGGAAATGTCCAATGTGTTTTGCACCAAAGAATATGTTTAAATTAGTAGAAGAAGATGCAAAACAAGAAGAAAAAGTAGAATCTAAAGAAGAAACAAGAAAGAATGAAAATAAGCTAGAAAACTATTTAAAAGAATATACTCGTAGTACAGACGAAGTAGAACAAAGAATGGAAGATATCCATACAATGGCTATTACAGGAAAAAGTATTATTTCAGCAATGGGAACAAAGCTACCTGTAACTAGCTGGAATGATATTCTAATTCTGGGTGGACAACTTAGCAAAATGCCACTTTTTGAGGATGAAGAAGTTAGTCTAAGAACAGTAATTGGTAAAAATGCGAAAAAGCCAATGATTTTAGAAACACCTGTATTTGTAACACACATGTCTTTCGGTGCATTATCAAAAGAAGCCAAAACAGCCTTGGCCATAGGAACGAAAAATGTAAAAACAGCAATATGTAGCGGAGAAGGTGGAATATTACCAGAAGAATTTGAAAATGCTTATGAATATATTTTTGAATATGTGCCAAATAAATATAGTGTTACGGATGAAAACTTAAAAAAGGTAAGTGCAATAGAGATTAAAATAGGTCAAGGAACAAAACCAGGAATGGGAGGACACCTACCCGGAGAAAAAGTAACAGAAGAAATTGCAAAAATAAGAGGTAAAAAAGTAGGAGAAGATATTATTAGTCCATCTAAATTTAAAGAGATTGAAACAAAAGAAGACTTAAAATCTCTAGTAGATGAATTAAGAGAAAAATCAGAAGGAAGACCAATTGGTGTGAAATTTGCAGCAGGACATATAGAAGAGGATCTAGAATTTGCTTGTTTTGCAAAGCCGGATTTTATTACAATAGATGGGAGAGGTGGTGCAACAGGTGCAAGCCCTAAAATCATAAAAGATGCAACAACAGTACCTACAATATATGCACTATATAGAGCAAGAAAATATTTAGATGAGCATGGAGAAGATATATCACTTGTCATAACGGGAGGACTAAGAACTTCATCAGATTTTGCTAAGGCAATTGCAATGGGAGCAGATGCTATCGCTATTGGAACAGCTGCAATGATGGCAATTGCTTGCCAACAGTACAGAGTTTGCAATAATGGAATGTGTCCGGTAGGAGTAGGAACACAAGATTCAGAATTAAGAAAAAGATTAAATATTGAAAAAAGCAGTAAAAGGTTAGAGAATTATTTTAATGTTGTAAATGATGAATTAAAAACTTTTGCAAGAATAACAGGAAACAAGGATATTCATAATTTGAGTAATTATGATATTGTAACAACTAATAGTGAAATTTCAAAGAATACAAATATTATACATGCATAATAAAATTTAGAAAGTTATATATTGATTTATAAATATCTAACTTTTATGTTACAATCATCTCGATAAATTACAATTTATCAATCTGAGATAAGTGCTTCTCTTGGAAATGTAGAGATAGGAAAAACTAATGAAATATATATTGATGCTAAAACTACTTTGGGTAGAACAAAAGTAAATAATAGCTATCAAAAATCAGATGTAACACTAACTATTAAAAATCAATGTGGAGATATAGAAATAGATAATTAAAATTGCAGATCGATAAAAAGATTTGCTCTTTTTATGATATAATATGGTAAAAAATAATTGAGATATATATGAAAAATACTTTTTACACTTTCAAAAAAATATCTATGTAAAAAACTTTTGATAGACAAAAATTTTTTTTTAATATAAATTTGTATTTGGGAGGAAAAAAAATGAATATTGGTAACCAAATAAAAAAATATAGAGAACAGTTAAAAATTTCACAAGAGGAATTGGCTGATAAAATTTTTGTAACAAGACAAACAATTTCAAATTGGGAAAATAATAAAAATTATCCTGATATAAAAAGTTTATCATTGCTTAGTTATAACCTTAATGTTTCTCTAGATGATTTAATTAAAGGAGATGTTGAGAAAATGAAAGAAATTATAGATGAAAAAGAAATAAAAAAATTAAATTTTTATAGTAAAATTTTAACAATATGTTTTGCAGTTTTAATTTTATTAGCAGTACCATTGTTTATATGGCTTGAAAGATATGCTTTTATACCAATGGGAATAGTTTTTATTATTACAATGTTTTGTGCATTAAAAGTTGAAAAATTAAAAAAAGATAATGATATACAAACATATAAAGAAATAGTTGCATTTTCAGAAGGCAAAAAATTAAATATGATTGATAAACAAGTTGAAATTGAAAAAAGACCATATCAGAAAATTTTGTTAGCTGTTGGAAGTGCTATTATTACTATGCTAATATGCTTTTTAATAGGATTATTAATGAATTTTTTCTTGAATTAAATTGTTTATTAAGTTAAATATATAAAAGAATTTATAATTACTAAAATATCATATTACAAATTATCAAGCAGATCTTATAACGAGATTTGCTTTTCTTATGGTATAATATAATTGAAAGATAAATAGTAATTTGTTAATATGTTAAAAAGCATTGCTTGTGGCAACGGGGATTCTTATAATAAACTGAATTTGATGAAAGGAGAAAGTATATTATGTTAAAAGATAATTTGAAAACATTAAGAAAAAATAAAGGACTTTCACAAGAAGAATTAAGCATCAAATTACATGTTGTTAGACAAACTGTTTCAAAATGGGAATCAGGTTTATCTGTTCCAGATGCTGAAATGCTAATGACAATATCTGAAATATTTGAAACACCTGTTAGTGAAATCTTAGGAGAGAGTATTGAAGAAAAAGAAAAAAAGATTTGAAAGTAATATCAGAAAAGTTAGAAGTTATTAATGAACAATTAGCAATGAAACAAAACCAAAAAAGAAAAATGTTAGTTAGTACATTAATAATTGCTGATGTATGTTTAATAGTATTATTTATATTATTAGCGATATTAGGAAGTCCATATCAATCATGGGATTATAGTGATCCAGAGTGGTCAGTAATTGGAACTTTATGGCATTCGTTTGAATGGGTATATTTCAAAGTGGCTCCACTTATGGTTATTGTTATAACAGCAATACTTGGAATAATATTTGTAAAAAGAAATAAATAATTAGGAGCCGAAAGGCTCTTATTTTTGTGCCTTTAAATCTTATTCACTTACAAAACTTTTCTTATCATATAAGTTATACCGTGTTCACTCTAAAAGGTTTGTTGTATTAAGAATGGTGTCGTGATAGATCAAATTACAGTATAAATTTAATAAAAAATAACCACACTAGAGTAATTAACTCCAATGTGGTTATTCTTTTGTTTCATTTGAAAGTGTCATCTAAACATTTTTTATTAAATCCCTAAATGAACTTCACAAATGAGGTCTTTTTTTGTTTTAGGGTTTAAAATTATTTACTTTTAATTTTAGTAATGTTATAATTTATATATAGAAGGATTTGATAAGATGGCTAAGAAGAAAAATAAAAAAGAAGAAAAGAAAAAGTTTGAATATAGTAATGAAGTTGTTGGTATTATACTTATACTTGCTTCTATTATTGGAATTGGGGCATATGGGCCTGCGGGAGGATTTATTAGATCTTTTGCGGTTTTTTTAGTTGGTAATATTTATATATTTTTATTATTAGGTGTATTAATACTTGGTGGGTATTTAATATTAAAGAGAAAGATGCCTGATTTTGGTAGTTTGAGATGGATTGGTTTTTATATTATTGTTATTTCTTTCTTAATTTTATTACATATGAAGTATATTATTCTTAATGAACAAGAAGGAAGTAAGATTATTACTGAGACTTTTAATAATTTACTTGTTGCTTTTAAGAGTACTAGTGCTATTTCTAATAGTGGTGGTGGTATGATAGGGGCTATCTTTACTTTTATGTTTTATAGTTTATTTAGAGATGGTACTAAGATTGTCGTTATTACTTTGATTGTTATTGGTGTTATATTATTATTTAATACTAGTATTATTGACTTGTTTAAGAAGATTAAACTTCCTAAGAGAGAAAAGAAAGAAAAAAATACTTGTAAGAATGATGATGAAGAAGATGAGAGAATACATATTTCTAGTACTAAGGATATAGAAAAGGTTAGTGAAAAAGAGGCTATTGTAGATAGAGAGATTCCTATTAAGACTTCTAGTGATGTTTCTACTCCTAAAGTAGAAGAGGTAGAGAAGCCTACTATTAATCTTAACTATAAACTTCCTCCTATTAGTTTGCTTAAACTTAGTAAGGGTAATAATGATAAAGAGAATGTTGAATCTGTTAAACAGAATATTGCTACTTTAGAGAGGGTACTTGGTGATTTTGAGATTCCTGGTAAGATTAAGGAATGTCATATTGGTCCTTCGGTTACACAGTATGAACTTGAACTTAAGGCTGGTACTAAGGTTAATAAGCTTTTATCGATTCAAAAAGAAATTGCTCTTAATTTGGCTGCTAAAGATGTTAGAATACAGGCTCCTATACCTGGTAAGAGTACTATTGGTATTGAACTTCCTAATAAGGTTAATTC
>JALFQD010000398.1 GCA_022785265.1 Clostridium sp.
GTAAATTGTTATTCAAAAGAACTTGAAAATTTAAATACAGAAAAATTAATAGAACTTGCTTTAGAAATAGAAAGAGAATGTAAAGAATACTCTAAAAAGGTTGTTAATTTAAGTGGTTGTAGTATTGGTTATGGAAATTCAAAGTATGGAATTTATAATACTAAGGGTTTAAATCTTGTCAACAAAAGTAATTCATTAACTGCTTATGTAGTTCCAATTGTTGAGGATAATAATGAAAAATATGATGGAACAGGATATGTAACAGCATTATCAATAGATGAAATTAATCCTAAAAAAATTGCAAAGCAAGGTGTGGAAGAAGCTTTATCTAGAATAGGAGGAAGAAGCATTCCATCAGGCAAATATAAGGCTATTTTATACAATGAGGCAATGGTATCTTTATTAAGCACTTTTTGTGATATTTTTGATGCAGATGCAGCACAAAAAGGATTATCTTTATTAAAGGATAAGGAAGGAGAAATAATTGCTTCAGATGTAGTAACCATAGTCGATGACCCTCTTTTAGATAATGGATTTGCATCTACACCTTTTGATGATGAGGGAGTTGCTACTTATAAAAAAGAGCTTGTATCTAAGGGAGAACTTAAAACATTACTTCACAATTTAAAAACAGCATATAAGGCAGGAGGTAAAAGCACAGGAAATGGATTTAAATATTCATATGCATCACCAGTTTCAATATCTCCAACAAATTTATATATAGAAAAAGGAGAAAAATCTTTAGAAGAGCTTATGCAAGAAGTAGGAGAAGGGATTTTAATAACAGAGCTTGCTGGTCTTCATTCAGGTGCTAATTCAATAACAGGAGATTTTTCTTTAGCGGCTAAAGGTTTTTATATTGAAAGTGGAAAAAAGAGCTATCCTATTGAACAAATAACAATAGCAGGAAACTTTTTTAATATTTTAAAAGACATAGAAGGTGTAGGAAATGACTTGAAATTTCCTATGAGCAGTATAGGTTCACCTTCTGTTAAGATTAAAGAAATATCACTTGCAGGTAAATAAGTGTTATAATTATATAAATAAATATATTAATGAAATAATTAACATAGTTGCTATTATGGGGTGAGTTTAATGAAAGAAATAGATTGTAGGGGTCTTGAATGTCCAAAAGAAATTAAAGTAGTTAAAAAATACTTTAATTCTATTGGAGAAGGAGAGGCTATGGTAATAGTAGATAATGAGATAAGTCATGAAAATGTAGTAAAATATGCTATGAGAAAGGGGTATCATGTCACTTCTAATGATGAATTTAATATAAAAATAGAAAAAAGAGGATGTTTAGAAGTATTAGAAGAGGAAAAAAGATTAGTTATTTTAATAACTAATGAAAAGCTAGGAATAGGGGAAGAAGTTCTTGGGGTTAAGCTTATGGAAAGGTATTTTGAAGCATTAAGTGATAGTGATATTCTTCCTAGAGAATTAATATTTGTTAATTCAGCAGTAAAATTTTTATTAGAGGATTCTAAGGTTTTAGATTCTTTAAGACTTTTAATTGAAAGAGGGGTAAAAATTTATGCTTCTGAAATTTCAATTAATTATTATAATGCTAAAGATAAGATGGTATTAGGAAAAATTATAGACATGGATGATATTGTGGAAGAAATGTACTTAGCAGATGATTTTATAAAAATTTAACAGTCTACCTTAGAAAAGGAGAAAAAATTATATGTATGATTTAATAGTAATTGGTGGTGGAGTTTCAGGAATGACCTCTGCCACAGTTGCACTAGAAGATGGAATAAAAAAAGTTATGATTATAGAACGAGAAAGTTCTTTAGGAGGATTATTAAATCAATGTATTCATAATGGTTTTGGAAAAAAAAGATTAAAGACAGAAATTACAGGACCAGAATATATAAATTTAATTTATGAAAAGTTAAATTATTATAATGTAGATATAAAGCTTAACACACAAGTTATTAATGTGTCTAAGGATAAAATTGTAACCTATGTAAATCCTAAAGAAGGTATTCAAAAAGTTTATGCAAAAGCTATAATACTTGCTTCAGGTTGTAGGGAATCTTTTGATGGAAATGCAGATATAGAAACTAGAGATTTATTAGGAATTTTCACAATAGAGGATTCTCATAGAATTATAAACTTTGAAGGATATTTACTAGGAAAAGAACCAGTAATAGTAGCTAAAAATAGATGGGATCTTGTAGTGGCAAAACGATTCTTAATTGAAGGAGCTAAGGTTAGGGCACTTATTATTCAAAAAAATAATATATTTACCTTTAATGAAGAAGACAAAAAAATAATAGAAGATATTGATATTCCTATTATGATAGATGGTGAGATTAAAGAAATAATGGGAGATAAAAGAATTGAAGGAGTAAGGATT
>JALFQD010000027.1 GCA_022785265.1 Clostridium sp.
TTCTGTTACATTTTCTATTGTATATACTCCATCAACTGGAGAAATTTCATTTCCATTAGCCTTTACTATTACTGAAGAATTATTATACTCATCATCTAATTGAACTGTAAATTTAAATTCTCCACCTTTAGCAACTGGTGAATATGAATCTTCTGTTTCTTTAACTGTTGCTCCTTCAACTTCTGGAAGGTTAACTTTAAATGTTTCTCTCTTGATTGTAAGAGTATCATAAAGATATGGTTCAATAGTTATTTCATCTGAATCTGTATCATATTTTGACATATAAGAATTAAATTTAATTTCATCATTAGATACTTCAAATATTGTATAAGATTGTTGTCCTTGCTTTTCATCCTTAGCTGAATCTACATCTAAGAATTCATAATCTGGTGTAAGTAAGTCTCCTTCTGAAACAGTATAATCTTTAGGAACATACCATTTATATCCTCCAGCATGTCCACCTACCATATATAATGGTATATTGTCAGTACTGTTATATGAACCATCTTCATTTTTTTGTAAGTTAGCATTTTCACCTTTAGCTGTAACAAATCCTCTTGAATATACATGGTCATGTCCTTGTAATACTAAATCAACATCTAATGATGATAAAACTGGAGACCAATATTTTCTTGCATCAATAACATCACTATCAACAATATGAGATGCTCCTGTGTAGATTGATTTATGGAAACCTACTATTGTCCATTGTCCTGCTTTTTTAGCTTTATTAACTTCTTTTTCTAAGAAAGCTTTTTGATTTTCACGAGATTCTTCATCTGTTTTAGCTGTTTCAAGATTTAAAACAATAAACTTAACTGGACCATAATCAAATGAATAAACTGCATCTCCAACTTCTCCTGGTGCAGTAATATGGGAAGTGAAATTTGAAAGGTCATGATTTCCTTGTGTTACTGCAATTAAGTTATTTCCAAACATTGTTTTTCCTGCTTGTGGAAATGCTCCTGCATTTTCAAATAAAGCATCCCATTGATTTTCTGCCATTGAATTATCAGTAATATCTCCTGCTAAATAAATAAATCCTAAATCATCAATTTGATTTAAATAGTTAAAAGTTGAACCAAGAGCTTTTGCATCAGAATCCCTTTTTACTTGTGGGTCTGCTAAATAAGCAAACTTTATAGTTTCTTTGCTTCCTTCTTTAGGAGAAGTTTTAAATGTTCCTTTATAAGCATATTCCCCTTCTCCAATTGTATATTCATATTTTGTTTCTGGTTCTAAACCTGTTAACTTAACTGAATAATGGTATTTCTCAGACATAAATGAATATGCTCCATCACCTTCAAATGATATTTTATCTGATGAACCAACTTTATTTATTGTTACCTTAGGTTCTATCTTAACTAAAGTAGCAAAAGAAATATTAACACTATCTAAGGTTTCTCCAATATGTGCATTTACTTGTTTTGGCTCCTTTTTACTTTCATCGCCATCAAATTCTGGTTCTTTAGGAATTGAACCATCTTCATTTTTTCTTAATACAGCAAATTTTCCGCCTTCTTTTTGAAGTGCTATATATTCTCCATTATCTGCTACATCATTAATATCTTGAGATTGTTCTCCAGCATTATTATTAAATATAATATTTTCTGCACCCTTAGCTATTTGTACAGTATAAAGATTATCAGTACCTTCTACTAATTCCATTTTTTCTCCTGGCCAATCTGCCCCTGCTGGTCCACCATAATGGTATAAATAAACTTCATTCCATTGTGTAAAAGAATTATCATATAAAATTGTAATTTTTTCTACAACTTCTTCATCTGGATTAGGAATACTTCCATCTTCATTCTTTTTTACTGCTCTGATTTTTCCACCTTTTTCATCATAGCCAATATATTCACCTTCACCATCTAGAGTTATATCAGTAGTTTGTATTCCTGCTCCGTTATGGAATAAGATGCTTGTAGTATCTGAAGGCAAAGTAATAGAAAAACAATTTTCTTTTCCTTCTACAGGTTCCATATCAACACCAGGCCAATTACTTGCAGACTTTCCTCCCCAATAATGAATTTTTACATTTTCCCAATTTGTTTTACTGTTATCAAATACTATTTTTATTCCATTCTCTTCAGTTCCTTCTGCAAATACGCTAGTTGGAAGTAAAGTAATAGAAAAACATACAAGTAGTAAACAGAAAACAAAGGCTTTTAACATTTTATTTACTTTTTTTTCCATGAGAATTCCTCCATTTAATATTTATTTTACTTAAGCCTATTTAAGGTTATCTCATTATTGTAAAATTAATATTAATATGAAGTAAATTTTTTTTTTAATTTTCATTTATAAAAATTTATTAAATAAAAAATAACCCTAGATATTTTCATATCTAAGGCAATTTTTTATTTTCTTCTCATAAATTAAGTTTTTAATAAAATACTTATTTAAAATAATTTTTCCTGTACATCTTCTACTTTAACTCTTGAAGACACTATAACTTCTTTTTCCTCATCGCCAACTATATGCTCTGATTTCATAACTCTTAATCCATTTTTAAGTTTAGAATTTACTAAATTCATAACATAGATATTATCAAATCTATTTATTATTGAATCTCCACCTAATCCTGTTAAGCATATTAATTGAGTCTTGCTTTTCTTTGATATATCTATTAATGGCTTTAATAAATGTTCTGCATTAGTTTGAGCAAATGGATTATCCATAATAAGAACTTTTGAAATTTCTTTTCTTGAAAAAATATCCTTATCTTCTTTTCTCATATATGATAAAAGACTTGATAGTATCACAAAAGCTGAAAGAAATCCTTCTCCACCTGAATTTTTAGCTACTTCATCCCATGTTATTTGCTTTTGTCTATTTTCTTCTACTTTATATAATTTTACATTAATATTTCCTATAGATATTATTTCATCATAAAGTTTTATTATTGTTACTGATTTTTGAATGTATTCATTTATATTTTCATTTTCTTCTAAAAGACCTACACAATGATTTCTTATATTTTGTAAGTATTCCTTTAATCTTGTCATATATAATTCTTTATTTTCTTCCATATCTACAACTGATATTTTTAGCATTTTTATTGATTTTTCTCCAATTGTAATAGTTGAGTTATCATCTATCTGTCCAATATTTTCGTTAACTAAAGAGATATATTCATAAAGATTTCTTAAAATATTATCTTCTTCCTTGTTAATCATCTCAATATCATGCATTAGTTTTTCTACAAGCTTTTCATAAGAATCAAGTATTATTTCAAGCTGTTCAAGTAAAATATTAGGATCATTACATACCCTTTGAAGCCCTTCTACTGCATCTATAAATAATGATTCATTCTTAAAAATATCTTCACTATAAATATTATTTATTATACTTGTAACTTCCTTTTCTGCTCTTGCTATTTCTTCTTTTATAAGCCTATAATCTCTTTTTAACTTTCCAGTACTGCTTTCAAGTTCTTTTAAGTTAATTTCTATACTTATGATATTATTTACTTGAAAATCGTACTCACTTAAGTTATTTTTATTTATTTCTATTGTATTAATTTCTTTTTCTAGTTTAGTTAATTCTGCTTTTAATTCTTTTTCTTTCAAACTTAATTTAGCTAATTCTTCTTTAAAGTCTTTATTAAATATTTCTTTTCTTTCCTTTGGATTACATTTATTAAGTTCAGTAAGCTTTTCTTTAAAACCTTCTATTTTTGTTTCTTCTCTTGTTTTTTCCTTTTCATAATCAGAAATCCTTTTTTCTATTTTTTTTAGATTGATGTTTTCATTTTCTATATCTTTTTCTATTTTTACTTCTTTTTTGCTATCATAAATTACATTCTTAAATTCTTTATCTTCTAATTCATAAGATTTACTCTTTTCACAAAGTTCTAATTCTGCCTTTTTATAATTATCATCCATTTTTTTAATTTTTTCTTCTAATTCTTGAATATTTTCAGAAATGCCTTTAGTCATTGCATTATATTCTGCTAATAAATCTTCTAAATCTTTTTCTATAATCTTTCCTTCTTGAAAGCTATCAAATTTTAAAAATTCACCACTACAATTATTTATTTTATCCTCAAGTCTTCTTAAAATCTCTTTATTGTTTTCAACTTTTTTTCCATTTTCTTTTAATTCTTTTTTATCTTTTTCTATATTATTTAAATATAGCCTCTTCTTTTGTAATAATATTTCTTGTTTTTCTTTATCCTCTTTATATATTTTATATTTTGTAATAAGAGCATTATATTGCTCTTCTTTTTTTATTATATCTTTTTTCTTATCATTTAATTTTTCACATTTCTTATTAATTTCTTCAATTTGTTCTTTTAATTCTTCAATAATATTTTTTATAGAAATTAGCTCATGATTATTTAACTTTAAATCTTCTTCATACTTTTTAATACGCTTTAATAATTCATCATATAATTCTTTTGTCAACTTAGAATTTTGTATAATACTCTTTTTATCATTATATAACTCTATTGATGTTCTTTTATCTTCTATATTCTTTAAGATTTTCTTCTTTTCTTCTTCTTTTTCAAGTAATATTTTTTTTAATTCCTCTTCATTTAGAAGTTTTTTATTAAAAGATATATAAAATTTTACTGTTCCAATTTCTATTATATTTTTGCTAGTATTTTTTAAGTTATCATTTAAATTTTCTCTTAATATTATTGGCACAGGAGAAGAAGTAAATACATCTATATCATTTTTTTCTAAAATACTTATCTCCTTTGAACTCATTATTAAGGAATAAGGAATAAAAGGATTTCTGTTAATAATTTCCATATTTTCTTCTTTAGAATATCCATTCTTTTTGAGCCATTCCATTCCATAAACTATGTTAATGTCTTTATTTTTTAATTCATCTATAAACTCCTTTGGAAGTTCCATAATCTTTCCTAGCTTTAGTTTTGTTATTTCTTTTTCTATTCTTTCAAAAACTTTATAAAGTTCTTTTAAATCTATATTTAAAACTTCTAACTTTTTAATAAATTCATTAATTATATATGTATTATCAAATATGCTACTTTCCTCTAAATTCACATATTTTATTATATCCTTTCTTTGCTCTATTTCATTATTTAAAGTTTCTTGTTCTTTTTTACTATTTGATAAATCTTTTTCTAATGCTATAACAAGATTGTTTATTTTATCTTTTTCTGATTCTTTAGCTTTTAAGGTTTCTTTCTTTTTTATGACATCTTTTTCTAGTTCTATCTTTTGCTTTTCAGCATTTTCCTTTTCAAAGTATATCTTTTTTTCTAAATTAAGAATATCTTCTTCATTAAAAAATCCAATAATATTTCTTAATAGCTTTTCATTATAATTTTTATTAAAATCTCTTTCATACTCATTAAAAGAATCTATGCTCTTTTCAAGTTTCCCTTCTTCAAGATATAAAGAATTAATTAATGTTTGCCCTTCTTCTATGTTTTTTTCTAATTCCTCTTTTCTTTTTATTAAACTTTCTGTTTCATCTTTAATTTTAATAAACTCCTTATCTAAATCATTTTTATTTAATTGCAATAAATTTTTAATACTAAATCCTAAATCATTAATTCTAGGTGCTTTATCTTTTTGCTCATTTCTTAATAGACTTATTTTTATTTCTAAATTTTGAAGTTCTTCAGAATAATATTTATATATTTCATATGCCTTAGCACAAGTTAGTATGTTTTTTTCCTTCTTAAGTTTTTTTAATAAGTCTTCACACTCTTTTTTAAGAATATTTTCTTTATTAATACAAGCAATTATTTCATCTATTTCATCCTCTATTGAATATATATTCATAGAAACTTCTTCATACTTAATTTCTTTTACATCTTCTTTATTTTTAAATATTTCATTATTAACTTTTTCTTTTAATCTTTCTTTTTCTTCTAAAGTTTCCTTAAGAATTCTATAAAAATTAGCTATTTTATTTTCATGTTTTTTTAACTTTTCTTTATATTCTTTAAATAATAATGTAGCTTCCTTAATATTTTTTGCTCTTTCATTAAATATTTCAATTTTCTTTTTTCTATCAATATTGCTTTTATTTCTTTTATATTGATAAATATATCTTTCTATTATATCCCTATAAGCTTTTATTCTATCTTCATCTTTACTAAGCTTTTCTTCTACAGTAGGAAGAAACCAATTTTTTATTAATCCTTCTGTATTTTTAGCTTCTTTAAATAATTGAGATAAGCCTGATTCAGTTAAATTTACTTTCTTTATTATGTTCTCCCATTCTTTATTATCTATACCATATTCTTTAAGCTTATTAAAATATGCCTTTGATGCTGTATAATTATTCATATCATAATAATTAAAATCATATTCTAAACTTCTTTTAAGTTCCTCAAACAGCTTTTTACTATTTGCAAAGCTTTTTATCCTTTTTCCTTCTCCTTCCTTTTCTATTATAGGAATGTTTTTTATATCATATTTATTTCTTGATTTATATTCATGAATAAAATTTATAATATCTAGTGTGTCATTAGAATTTTCATCTGATGAGTTTTCCTTCTTTTTTACCATCATTCCAGTTAAAAGATAACCTGCTCCATCATCTAAATTCCATTCTGCCATGATATATGTAGGCATTTTTCCAGTAAAATAGCCATCAAATTTTCTATCATTTAAGTCTCTATACTTTTTTCTCATAAAAGGAGCCATCATCATCTGAACAATAACAGACTTACCTCCTCCGTTTTTTAAATTGAGCATAGTATTTTCTCCGTTAAAATAAAACAACTGGTCATCTATTTTTGAACTATTGTTATTATAATTTAAATTTGTTATTCTAAAATAATTAAAATTACTCATCTTTATACTCTCCTAACGCTTTAAGAACTCTATTATAATTATTCTTATTAAGTAAATTCCAATCCATAAAATAATCTAACTTTTTAGTAGTTTTAATCATGTCATCACTTTGAATATAGTGAATTAATCCTTGATTATTTAAAAAGATAAGTATGGTGTTAACAAAACCTTCTTTTGTTGTTTTTGATGTAATGTTTTTCTTTTCAGAACTTTTTAATGATTCAAATTTTTCTAATATATTAGTAAAAGCTACCCCATATTTATCTAAATTTTCTTCTTCTTTGCTTTTTTCTACTCCTTCATTTAATTTTTCAGTGATTATATTTAGAAACTCTCCAACCTTTATAAAATCTCTTGATTTACTACTTAATCCTGAAGAACCATAAAATGTAACTAATAAAGTCATTATAACAAATTGAGATAAATAATAATCCTTTTCATTACCTCCTGACTTACATAATTCTTTTTTTAATTCTCCTTTAGAATAACCTAAAAAATCATTATCTTCATTTGGAATAAAATATATCATGGTACCAAATTTCTTAACACTACTATTTAATTCTTCAGCTAAAATCTTAACTAAACTTTGGATGTTTTCATTTTCAGAATATGCCTTATATAGTTCTTTTTCACTTTCATCAAGCTCTTTATTTTTCATTAAATAATATATTATTCTATTGCTAGTTCGTATTTCTTCTAATGTATAGTCCATATTATTACCACCTTTTAGTTACTATTTCAAACATTAAATCTGAACATAAAAAGTTTTTATAATTTCCGTTTTCATCTCTAACATTTTCTATTCTTATATCTTGATCTTCTTCTATTTTATTTATGCTTATAGATTTTATATATTTAAACTTTGGTGTATTTTCTATTATTTCTAATATACATTTATTAAGTTGAAATTCAATTTCTCCATTTTCTATAAAGCTTTTTCTTTCTTCCTTAAGCTCTTCTATATTTATATTTCTACTTCTTATCATTTCTACAATGACTTCTCTAAATATTTCTACTGTAGGAATAAGTTTATCTTTTAATATAGAATTATCTTTTATTAAATCTATCATCTCTTTTAATGTAATATTTCTCTTGTCTAATGCAAACTCTAAAATAATACTTATAACATTATTACACTTTTCTATTCTCTCCATTTTTTTCTTGTTAATAAAACTTTCATCATATTCTTCACTAAAAATTAATACCTCATCATTATCTTCTATAATATTTTTTATTGTAGTTTGAAATGTAAAAGCCTTATTAATATTATAATTTTTAGTTGGATTTTTTAAAAAAAGAGGGCTTAAAAATATATTTATATTTTCAAGTAAATTAGGATTTTCTAAAATTTTATTATATATTTCTTTCTTTATATCAAATCTTTCTATCACTGACATTTTAGATATATTTTCTAATTCGTTTTCATAAGCATTTTTTAAATCAAAATGCTTTAATAATATCTTTTGTTCTTCATCTATAGTTCTTCCTAAATATTCGTTTATAATTCTTAAATTTTTAAGATTCCTCTCTTCTTCTTCTGTTAAATCACTAATATTTATTTCTTTATCTTCAAATTCTTTAATTTTTTCTTCTATTGTTTCTCTATGCATTAGAAACTTTTTATTATTTTCATTTAAAGTTTCTAAATTACCCTCAGTAAGTTTCTTATATTCTTCTATTGAATAAGTTAATGGGGCTTCTTTTATTCTTCTTATGTCTTCTTCCATCTTTTTAATTCTCATCCTCATTCTGTTAAATATTCCTTTAATATCATCAACCGCTTTTTCGTAGGAGGCTTTTTTTAGATGCATTTTAAATATAATTTCTTGTACTGTTATCTTTAAGCTCTCTTCTATTTCTAATGTTGATAATATAAATTCATAACCTTCTTCACTTAAATAATAAGAAACTCGCTTTACCCCCTCTACATATTCTATTCTATTTTTAAGAAAACTTATGTTTATATTTTCATATTCACCATCTTTATAATTCATGGTCTTAAAATACATAGCTTTTCCTTCATCACATAAAATAGTGTTTACTATAAATTCAGCTAAAGTTTTACTATCTTCATAGCTTATTTGCTTTTTATAATATATTGTATTAATTTCATCAATAAAAGAACCTATATCATCTATAGTACATATTTCCTCTTTTAAAGATTGTTCCATTATAAATACTAAAACAGAAATTAATATATTATCCTGCTCATACCCATCTTCAAAACCAAAATTATTCCATGTTCTTTTAGAAATACTATTTCTAAATAAAAGAGAATATGCACCTATTTTTTTCATACGTTCATGATGCTGATTTAAAAAATCTAATTTCATTTTTCCTCCATCAAATCATTTATATTTATTATTTCCTGTGGTATATATAAATTATTTTCTAGTATATTTTTTATCTTTATTTTATAATCCTCTGTAAAATAATTATAAAATTCACCTTTTAAATTTCTATTCTGTCCTTCTTTTGTTTTTGGCAAATCATACTCTTCCTTAATTGCTTTATCTATCATTTTTTCATAACCTTTTTTAAATAATTTTATGTTATATTCATCTTTAAATCCAAAAAATAATCCTTCAAATATCATTATACCTTCATAATCTAAATCTCCAAAATAATATATAGTATTATTTTCATTTGAAATATATTCTTCTACAGAAATCTTATAATCTCTAAATGCTTTCTGAATACTCTTACCTCCTCCATATATAACAGTACTAATATCTATTCCAAATATTTCTTCATCATTATTTATTAAATATTTTCTCATTGTATAATATGTATCTTTATTTTCTAAAATAAGTATATTTTGAGGAATCCTCTTGCTTTTTGAATAATACGCTAAAGGCTCTGAAGTTTCATAATAATTTAAAAAATTCAAATCTATATTTAAATTTTTTAAAATACTTTTTCCTTCTTCTTTTTGAATAAATTTTTCTCTTCCCCATATTTGAAAAGCCCTTTCATTCATAGATACTTGTGTATTTAACAGATAACTTTTTTCTTTAATAAAATTATTTAACTTAAGTATATATTTTCTATGTTCTTTATACTTGTTTATATTATTTTTATAATAAGAAATATCAAAGCTGTTATGGAGTTCAAAATTTAATTCATCAATTAGATTTGAATTATCTTCTTCCTCTACTATTATCTTATATCTATTATACAAAGCAGGATTTTTTCCATTTCCTCCACTATTTTTTATTGGAGTTATCTCATTATTTTCTATAAGATTCTTAACTAAATTATATAACTCTAAATATTCATTTATTTTATATAAATTTTTTATTTCTTCAAGAGTAATTTTTTTCTTTTTAAATTTCTCATTTATCTTCATATATGACACCAACTATATAACAATAATCATTCTATTTTTCCAAATAACTTAGCAAATGGATTTTCATTAAAATCTTCTGCTTCCTTTTGCATTTTTTTCATTATGTTCTTTACTTCATTTTTATTTACTTTGCCTTTTTTATCAAATCTTTTTTCAAAAACAGAAGCCTTCTCTCTAAAGTTACAGTTTTGTCCTACACATACATAAATTTTTCCTTCTCCTTGCCCTCTAAGTTCTAATTTTTTATGACACTCTGGGCATCTTGCATTAGTAAGTCTTGCTAAGTTTTCTCTATAACCACATTCTCTATCTTGGCACACAAGCATTCTTCCATTCTTTCCATTTACCTCAAGAAGATATTTACCACAGTTTGGGCATCTACTTCCTGTTTGGTTATCATGATGAAATTTTTCTGTACCATCTTTAACATCTTCAACTAAATTTGTTGCATATTCTCTCATATCTTTAATAAATTTGCTATCATTAATTTTTCCTTTAGCTATATCATCTAATTGTTTCTCCCATTTAGCAGTTAAAAGTGGTGATTTTAAGTCTTTAGGAACTAATTCAATAAGTTGTTTTCCTTTTGATGTTGGATATATATCCTTTCCTTTTTTCTCTATTACAAAAGAATTAAATAGCTTTTCAATTATATCTGCCCTTGTGGCAACTGTTCCAAGCCCTCCAGTTTCACCTAAGGTCTTAGCTGCATCTTTTCCTACATTAACATATTTTTGTGGATTTTCCATAGCTGATAAAAGAGTAGCTTCATTAAACCTTGATGGTGGTTCTGTTTGCTTTTTTATGTATGAAACATCTAAAAGCTTTATTTTATC
>JALFQD010000070.1 GCA_022785265.1 Clostridium sp.
TGTCTTGTATATACTGATACAGAAAATCAAACCTTAGCACAAATAAGTCAAAGAAGTTATGTATATTCAAGCACAAATAATCCTTATCGTTCTACAAATACAACAGCAAGATATTTTAGAAGACATTACTATACCATAGGATATTCTAGTGATAGTAGTAGATATAAAAAATATACAAGTGGTTATGATAACTATGACGATGGATATATAGATACAAATTCAAATAATAAATATAAAACATATTCAAATAGTGTAAGACAAAGTAGTGTAAATTCAAGAACTTCATCTGGTGGTGGAACAAGTTCTGGTAAATAGGGGGAGACAATATGGAAGATATAATAAGCACAGCAATTTATTCTTGTTTAGGAATAGTATTAATGATGTTAGGAACTTTTTTGGTGGACTTAGTAATACCATGTCACTTTCCAACAGAAATAAAGAAAAGAAATGTTTCTGTTGGATATTTAACAGCAGGGGTATCAATAGCAGTTGGAATAATACTTAAGTCAGCAGTAATGTCACCAGCAGTGGAAGCTGTAGAACAAAGCCTTATTCAAGGAATAGGAAGTACAGTTTTGTATTTTATAATAGGAATAGTATTTTGTATATTAGGATATTTAATATTAAACATATTCAATACTAAATATGACCTAAATAAAGAAATTGGAGAAGGAAACCCAGCAGCTGGAATTATGGTAATGGGAATGTTTATAGGCTTAGCTTTAGTTATAAGTGGAGTAATATATTAAAATTATGGGGTGTTGCATTAGAAAAAATTAATGCAATACCCCATTAATTTTTAAATTTCTTCCTCTTCTTTTGAATCATCCCAACCTAATAATTTTTTTTCTAAATCATCATAATCATATGTTCTAGCTTTGAAGTTATTGAATCCATTATAATTAATCTCATTGTTATTTTTTATAGGCTCTGTAAATTCACCTAAGGAAATCATGCTTATCATAAAGCCTACTAAACTTTTCTTTATGACTTGTGTTTTGGAATATGTATATATTTTATTTATTAAATTTAAATTTCCATTAGCTGTGTTATATATTGTTTTTGCTTCAGAAAAAGAAATTTTATTTTCCATTATATCTAAAACTTTATTGATATTTTGAGTTTCATCTTCTGGTATTATTGATATATCATTAGTTTTTTTTAGATTATTAGAAAGATTTATATGATTATTATAAATGTGAAATTTTATTGAAGTTACTTTTCTCCCAGTTTTTACTTCTTCAAAATCAAATGATATATCTGTTTTTTCTTTAAGTTCTTGCTGAGCTTTAAGAATAATTCTATTTTTTACATTTTGATAAACTAAATAGGATTTTTCAAGAGCACCAATTATTTTTTTTAATTCTTCTAAGTCAACTTCCCAATATTTTTTAAATTGTTGAGATTTTAGAATTTCATATAATCTTAATGAATATTTACTTTTAAGGGATAGAATATTTTCTAATTTATAACTAGTATAAAGTTTTTTTAATTGTAGCAGATAAGGTTTTAAAGATGAATCAAACTTTAATATAACAAGCCCTTCACCTACCTTATATCTTGCACTGCTTAGCCAAGATAATTGTACAATATCATTTCCTTCTTTTATTTCAAAAACCTTTTTCATTAATTCTTTTGTAATTTTAGGAATTTCAGTATATTTTGTTTGAGTTTCAACTCCTAAAAGCTCCATAAAATCTTTGATTTTGAATTCATATTCTTTAAATTCTTCATCATTTGGTTGAACCATACTAGCTAATGTAAGAATTAGTTTTTGCTCTTGTAAACTTAAATCATAGCTAGCAGTTATTAAAGTATTTGCTTTAGTTACTAGATAATCTTTTTTCACCTTCTATAAACCTCCTGAGGTATTATAGCATATACATAATACTAATACAAACAAATAGAATGTGTATTATTTAATTTTTAAACTACGTAAAAGTATTAATAAAGTATAAAAGCTTATTATTTAAGACTACGAAAAAGTATTAATAAGCTCTGTAAATGTATTAGTAGACTACGTAAAAGTATTAATAAACTCCGTAAAAGTATTAGTAAACTCTGTAAAAGTATTAGTAAGCTACGCAAAAGTATTAGTAAACTCTGTAAAAGTATTAATAAACTACGTAAATGTATTATTTAAGTTTTCTAACATAGCAATAATGCCAGTTTGATAGAAGCCTAAACATATAAAACATTTAAATATATAAAATAACATTAAAACAACAACAGAAGTATAAGGTTGTTGTTTTAGTATATGATATAATAAAGTAGTATCAAGTTTAGTTTGTTAAAATAACATTTTATATAAAGAAAATTTGCTTAAAACTTAATAAAGAAAGGAATAAAAATGGAAGAAAAGAAAAAATTTAATTATAGAATGCTGATGTTTACAACTCTTATAATATCAGGTTGTTCAATGATATATGAAGTGCTTATAAGTTCTGTAAGCTCATACTTAGTTGGAGATAGTATAAAACAATTTTCAATAACAATAGGTCTTTATATGTGTGCTATGGGATTAGGTTCATACATATCAAAATTTATAAAAAATAATTTATTTGATTGGTTTGTGTTTGTTGAAATAGGAGTAGGCATAGTTGGTGGAATAAGTTCCATAATATTGTTTTTATCTAATATATATTTAGAGTCATATGCTCTTGTAATGTACATTGAAATAATACTTATAGGAACATTAGTTGGACTTGAGATACCTCTTTTAACAAGAATAATAGAAGATAATGTAAGTAATCTTAAGGTTACACTTTCTAGTATTTTTAGCTTTGATTATATTGGAGGACTTATAGGTTCTATAGCTTTTCCACTTCTTTTATTACCTAGTTTAGGTTACTTCTCTACTGCTTTTTTAACTGGCTCTTTAAATATAATAATTTCTATATTAATAATATTTTTCTATAGAGATTATATAAAAAATATAGGAAAGTTTAAAATAGTATCATTTGTAGCCTTAGGAATAATGCTAATTGGAGCAATATTTTCTGAAAATATTGCTTATAATGTTGAGAATAGATTATACAGAGATAAAATTATATTATCAGAGCAGACACAGTATCAAAAGATAGTAGTTACAAAGCATAAGGACGATTTAAGATTATTTATAAATGGAAACATACAATTTTCATCAATGGATGAATACAGATATCATGAAGCCTTAATTCATGTTCCAATGTCATCAGCAAATAAAAGAAGCAATGTTTTAATATTAGGAGGTGGCGATGGTTTAGCTGCTAGAGAAATATTAAAATATGAGGATGTTAATAAGATAACCTTAGTTGATTTAGATAAGGATATGGTAGAGTTATGCAGAACAAATAATGATATAGTAAAGCTTAATGAAGGTTCTTTAGATAACCCAAAACTTGAAGTAGTTAATGATGATGCCTATAAATATCTTGAAAATAATAAAACAATATATGATGTAATAATAGTAGACCTTCCAGACCCTAATGATGAAAACTTAAATAAGCTATATACAAACATATTTTATAGACTATGTTCAAATAGCTTAAGCGAAGATGGAGTAATGTCAATACAATCAACAAGTCCATACTATGCAAAGGAAGCCTTTTGGTGTATAAATAAAACATTAGAAAGTGAAGGACTAAATGTAATACCATATCATATACAAGTTCCATCCTTTGGGGATTGGGGATTCCAGTTGGCATCTAAAAAGAAAATAAACATAGATGATATAAAGCTTTCAGTAGATACAAAATTCTTAAATGAAGAAAATATTCAAGGAATCTTCCTTTTTGCAGAAGACGAGAAAGCAGACAAAGATAAGCTTATAACAAATACACTATCAAGACCACAACTAATAACATACTATTCAGAAGCAGAGAAAAATTGGAGATAAAAATGGAGGACTTTTATGAATATAAGCATAATTGCAGTGGGAAAACTAAAAGAAAAATATTTAAAAATGGCAATAGATGAATACTCAAAAAGACTAAGTAGATATTGTAAGCTAGAAATAATAGAACTACCAGATGAAAAAACACCAGACAATGCATCAGAAAAAGAAGAGATACAAATAAAAGAAAAAGAAGGAAAACAAATACTTTCAAAAATAAAAGATAATTCATATGTTGTAGCAATGGATCTAAAAGGAAAACACCTTACATCAGAAGAATTTTCAAAATTTATTTCTAACTGTGGAGTTAATGGAAACTCAAACATTGTATTTGTGATTGGAGGAAGCTTGGGACTTTCAGAAGAAGTAATAAAAAGAGCAGATTACAAACTATGCTTTTCAAAAATGACATTTCCACATCAACTATTTAGAGTTATGCTTTTAGAGCAAATTTATAGGGGATTTAGGATCATTAATAATGAACCATACCACAAGTAAGGGATATGTTTTTTTTATGAGGAATCATATGGTATAATTTAAAGGTAAATATTTTTTTTAGTTTGTACAAAAGGGGGATCATATAATGAGTATAAGAGATAGAAAAACATTATACCATTTAAC
>JALFQD010000073.1 GCA_022785265.1 Clostridium sp.
ATCTTTAAGAAAAAATGTTGAAAAATATTTTAAATATAAAAATATATATCTTTTATTAGGAATTCTAGCAGATAAGCAAGTAAAAGAAATGATAGAAGAAATAACACCAATAGCAAAAAAAGTATATGCCCTTACCCCTCACAGCAATAGAGCAGAGCTTTGCGAAGATTTAAAACATGAAATAATAAAAATAAATCCAAACTGTGAAGCTTATGAAGACTATAAAAAGGCATTAGAACAAGCCATAAAAGAAGCAGATAAAGATGACTTAATACTTATAAGTGGCTCTTTATACATGATAGGAGATATGAGAAAGATAATAAGAACTGCTATATAAACATTAATAACAATATATTGCATAACAAAATTTTAATATATATTATACACATATAGTATTTTCCTTAACATAAAAGTTTTATGATTTTTTATCTATATTTTACAACTTTGTTTATTAAAATATTAGTCCACTTATTTTATGAAGGCGTGACTTTGAGCCCACAGGGCTGAACGACTGAATAACATAAGTGGACTAATATTTTTGAACTAAGCTTGTTTAAGGTTACTTTCCTTCCATTTAATTAATGCTTGTGCAAGTTGGTCTGGGCAAGAAGTTCCTTTGCCATTACAGTCTATTCCTTTTAATTTAGAGATTGCATCATCAACTTTCATTCCTTTAACTAATGAGCCTATGCCAATAAGATTTCCAGCACATCCTCCAATAAATTGAACCTTTTGAATAACACCATCTTTAATATCAAAAAGAATTTCTCTAGAACAAGTTCCTTTAGTTTTATATGAATTCATAAAATCCCTCCAAACAATAAAAATTATATATAATATTATATATGTTAAATTTGTAGAAATAAAGCAATTTTTAATAGAAAGTTGTCCCATTACTTTAAAAAGTACATATATTATAGTACAAATTGATTTTAGGGGGTGGAGTTATATGGATTCAATAATAGTGTGTAATACGGCATCTGATAGCTTAAGTATGATATCTTTAGAAAATGATTCTGTTTATAATATCCCCTTGTCTTCAAATAATATTCTTAGAGGTCCTCATGGAATAGAAGTTTATAAAAATAAAATTTTAACTGCCAATAATTATGATAGCAGTATTTCAGTTATAGATTTAGATAAAAAAAAGGAAATAGAAAATTATTTTATAGGAGCTCATCCTAATGACATAAAAACATATAAAAATAAGGGATATATTCTTTGTGGAGAAATAAATTCATTAGTTGTTTTTGATATGCAAGAAAAAAGTACTATTTTTCAAATGAATACAGATGAAAATCCTCATTCAATTATTATAGATAATAATGGAATAGGATATTTATGCTCTCTTCAAGGAAATTCTTTAGAAATATTAGATTGCAGTAAGGATATTATAATAAAAAAAATTTTAGGATTTAATTATCCTATCAAGGTCATAATATCTAAAAATTTAGAAAATCTATTTGTTGTTGAAAGTTGTCTTGGAGAAGAAAAAGAAGGGTATATTAATATTTTATCAAAAAAGGATTTTTCAAGTTTATTAAAAATAAAAGTGGGAAAGTCTCCAGTAGACATATGGGAGGATGATGATAAATTATATGTATCAAATTTTGAAGATGGAACAATAAGTATTATAAATTTAAATTTAGGAAAAGAGGTAAAAAAAATTTATATTGGAGGAATGCCTAGAGGAATAGTAAAATACAAAAAAAATATATTTGTTGGGGATTATGGCAATCAAAGAATATTAAAAATAGATTTAGAAAATAAAAAAACAAAAACCATAGCAGTAGGTAAGGAACCTAACGCTATGATTCTTCTTCAGAGTTTTCAACAAATAATAAATTAATAATATCAGTATAGATTTTTGAAGGATTATCTTTCCATTTTGCACAAAGTGATATAGCCTGTTTTTTATTAGGAACTGAAATTTTTAAGTTCATTAAAAGAGATGAGCCTTCAAAGGCTTTAAGCTCTACTAAAAACGTACTATTATTAATAGGAGTATAGTCCCCTTGAATAGTTAACTCCTTCTTTATTGATTGTATTTTTTCGTTAATGTAGTCATCAATAATAGTTATTTTTGCAGGAGAAATTCTATCTTTAAAAAAGGATAGTACATTTTCTCCTTCTTTTGTTATTTCTAAAAGATTTTTTTCATTTACTTTATCATAATGAATAAAATTACTTTCCTCTAACTCACTTATACATTGTTGAAGAGTAAAGTAGTTAATTAAATTGTTTTGAAGTAAAATTTCTGTAAGTTGAGAGTTAGATATTAGTCTATTTAATTTTTGAAGAGTATATAATACTAATAATTTATTCTCTGCAAGTTCTGCACTATTTTCAAACATAAAAAACCTCCATCTCTTGTGAAAGTACAATATTATTATATCATAAATTTTAAAA
>JALFQD010000108.1 GCA_022785265.1 Clostridium sp.
AGAAATGGCTTATACAGTTAAATAGCATTTAATTAAAGGAAAAAAGGGGTTGTTGCATTAAGAAATATTAATACAATATATAGTGCTTTACTAAGTAAATATTCACTATATATTGTTATGAAATTTCTTTGTGCGACAGTCACTTTTTTATATAATTTAGTTACTAATATGATAAAGTTGAATAGATTTTAAGAAAGTATTGACATAACAATGAAATAATAATATACTAAAAGAAAGTTAGTGGATTACTAGACTAATCTACTAACCTAAATGATAAAGGAGGGATAAAATGAATTTAGATGAGACCTCTTTAATACCAATTTTTGTTCAAATTGCAGAGTGGGTTGAAGATGAAATAATAGAAGGGCATTTAAAAGAGGGAGATAAAGTACCATCAAAAACACAATTTGCAATGGAGTACAACATAAATCCTGCCACAGCTCTTAAAGGAATAAATATGCTTGTGGATGAAGGGATAATTTATAAAAAGAGAGGGATAGGAATGTTTGTAGCGGAAGGAGCAAAAGCTTTAATATGCGAAAAAAGAAAAAATAAATTTTTAAATGAACAATTAATAAATCTTTTAAAAGAAGCAAAAAAATTAGGAATAAGCAAAGAAGAAGTTAAAAAAATGATTGATAAAATAGAAGATTGAAATTAAGTTTATTTAGATAGTTAAATTGTCAAGAAAAATAATGTATAGGGGAGAAATAAAAATGGAATATGCAGTAGAGTTAAAAAATGTCACTAAAAAATTTAAAGAAAAAATAGTATTTGAAAATTTAAATCTTAATATAGAGCAAGATAAGATATATGCTCTTTTAGGAAGAAATGGAGTAGGTAAGACAACCTTAATGAATATTATAACAACAAAATATCTTCCTAATGAAGGAGAAGTTAATGTACTTGGAGAAAAAGCATTTGAAAATGAAAATGTTTTAGGTGAAATATGTTTTATGAAGGACAAAACAGAAGCTGTTATAGGAAAAAAGGTAAAGGATATATTTAAGTTAGGAAAAATTTTTTATGATAATTGGGATGAGGATTTCAAAGAAAAGTTACTTAAAGAATTTGAAATAAATGAGAAGGATAGGTATGAAAATCTTTCAAAAGGAAAGCAAAGTGCAGTAGCAATAATAATAGGTCTTGCTTCAAGATGTAAAGTAACTATGTTAGATGAAATATATACAGGATTAGATGCTGTTGTAAGAAAAAAATTTTATAAAATTTTATTAGAAGATTATATGGAAAATCCAAGAACATTTATAATATCAACTCATCTTATAGGAGAAATGAGCAATATTTTTTCAAATGTAATAATAATGGGGGAAAAAAAGCTTTTAGTTAATGAAGATATAGAGAGTTTAAGAAAAAAGGTTCTTGAATTTACAGCAGGAGAAGAATTAGAAAAAATTTTAGAAGGAAAAAATATTTTAAAAAGCTCTCAATTTGGAGGACAGAAAAAAATAATAGCTTTTGATGATTTTACTAAAGAAGAGTTAAATAGATATAAAGAAAATAATATTTCAATAAAAACATTATCTCTTCAGGATATTTTTATTGCATTAACAGAAAAGTAGGTGATATTTATGGATGAAAAAGAAATTTTCATAAGAAATTGGCTAAAGAATAAAGAAAATTTCAAAAGTTTTATGATTAAATATTTTATAATAGTATCATTATTTATTGCATTAATTGAAGTTTTTAAGCCTAAAAATCAAGAAAAATTTATGAATATATATAACATGTTTTTATTTATTATAGTACTTTTTATATCAATTTATATAATAATATCAGCCAATGAATATAGAATTGGAGAGATAGAAATAAATAATTTTTATATTAATAGAAAGAGAAATCTTTTAATAAAAAGAAACCTTATGATAAGATTTTGTACTAAGCTTTCTATATTTGCTGAGATTCTTATACTAATAAAGGATATATATCTTCACTCTTATAAATTTTTTATAAATATAAACTGGCTTCTAGAAAATATAATAAGAGTTTTAGCATTTTTAGCAATATTTATTTTCTTATTCGAAATAATTACAATAATAAACACATATTTTGTAGATAAAATTTCTTCAATAATAATTGCTTTTCTAACATATTTCATAGTTACTGCTAGTACCTTTGGCATATATAATAAAAATATTAATTTTATAATAGTAATATTATTATTATCAGTATTGTTTTTAATAGCTTTGTTTATTTTAGAAAATAAAATTAGTAAAACTATTGATGAAAGGGATTATGTTTTTGTTAAAGTAAATAATGTGTAGATAAAAGGAAGTGAAATATTTTATGAAATTAAGTAAACCTATAAAAGCAATATTTAAAAATGAAATTTTTTTACTTAATATTTATTTAGTGACAGTAACAATTATTATGTTCATTATGATTTTTATTATAGATATAAAAGACTTATATAATATAATTTTTTTTATAGTTATTCCTATAGGAATGCAAGACATTTTTTTAGATGATTTATCTATTTCACAAGAATTACAATATAGAGAATTTTATTATTTAAGGGGAAACTTTTTAAAGGCAAAATTTATAACTGTATTAATAAGAAATCTTATAGCTATAATATATCTTTTAATATTAGGGATAGTCATAAATACTATATTTAAAAATTATATAAATTTTAATCAGCTTTTAAGTATGTTTTTATCAATGATAACCATGCTAACCTTTTTTAATATTTTAGGAATATTTAGTGAAAGTCATAATAAAAAATTTTTAACTATAAAAAATTTAAAGTCATCAATACTTTATTTTTTCATATATATAATAACTTCTTTTATATTTTCTATAACTAAAGATGCTTTTAATGACAATATAAAAATTATATATAAAATATTGATTTTAACAATTCAATGGGGAATAATAGGCATATTTTTCAGGTTATCAAAAAAAGCCTATCTTAAAAAGTTAGAAATTTAAAATTCAAAATTAAATAATAGTTGTTATTTAAGAAATAAATATTATAAAAAATAATCTCATTAGGAAATATTATACAATAAAATAAACATAAATTTTAGAAGAATTAGAAAAGCTTACAATTTAATAATAAGTTACTTGAGGTTTAAAAACAAAAATGTTAAAATTTATGTAGGCTAGAATGCAGATTTTATTTCGATTAATGAGAGGTGTTTAAGAATGAGTAAAAAACCAAGAAAAAATGCAAATAGGAGACCAAGAAAGAAACCAATAAAGACTGAAGAGGTTAAAAATGAAGTGGCAATAACTGCTAGTACCGATTCAGAAACTATAAAGACTGAAGAAGTTCCTGCTTTACAAGAAACTGTTAAATTAAATGATGAAACAAACCTTGATAAAAAAAATGATGTTTTAGAGCTTAAAATTGAAGAAAAAATAGAGCAAAAAGTTACTGCTCACGAAGAAGTTGCTATAGAAGAAACTCTTGAAAGCAATTTAGAAGAAAAAAATGATGAAAATAAAGAATCAAAAGCACAAGAAGAAATAAAAGAAGAAGCTTTAGAAGTTACTCCTTGTAAAGAAACAGAACCAGTAAAATATATAAATATAATAAGAGAAAAAGCTATAAAATTATATTCTATAACTAAAAATGGAACAGAATATAAGATAACTGCTTTGCTTAAAGATTTTGCTTATGAAAAAGATGTAAAAATTAGGTACACTTTTGATGGCTGGAATACCTATAAAGAAGAAGGTATGTACTACTGCTCACAAGGTTATGATATGGAACAATTAAGTTCTGATAGACTTCAAATATGGGACAAGTATTTTTCTATAGAAGATGATAAAAAAGAAAATTTTGAATTTGTTTTATATTATGGAGTAAATGGATATAATTATTGGGATAATAATGATGAAAAGAACTATAAAATAGAAGATTAATTTTTAGAAGTTTAGTTAATAAAAATAGTATTA
>JALFQD010000117.1 GCA_022785265.1 Clostridium sp.
GGAAAAGAAATAGCAAATGCACATACAATATTTAATGTTATAACAAGTATAGTTTTACTTCCTTTTTCAAATGTTTTAGTTGGCATTGTTAATAAAATAATGCCAGGTGAAGAGGAAATTTCAATGGATGGACCAATATATTTAGATAAAAATTTATTAGAAACTCCTATTGTTGCTATAACCCAAGTATTAAAAGAAACAATAAGAATGGGAGAAATATCTAAGACTAATGTGGAACTTTCCATGAGAGCCTTTATAGATAATGATGAAGAAAAAATCAAAAAGGTTTATGAAAATGAAGAAATTATAAATACATTAGAAAAGGCAATAACTAATTATTTAGTTCAGATTTCATCTCATGAGCTTCCAGAAAGTGATAGCAAAATTTTAAGTTCAACCTTTCATGTTATAAATGACTTAGAAAGAATAGGAGACCATGCTAAAAATATAGTAGAGCTTGCTACAGAAAAAATAAGTAATAATGTAAAAATAGCACCTCAAGCAAGAGAAGAGGTTCTTCATATGTATGATAGAACCA
The DNA here is from genome assembly GCA_022785265.1 of Clostridium sp. Lineage (GTDB taxonomy): Bacteria > Bacillota > Clostridia > Clostridiales > Clostridiaceae > Clostridium. Next base: position 539 of record JALFQD010000117.1, read on the forward strand.
TAGAGGCAGTACAAATAGCCTTAGATAGTTATAAAAACAAGGACTATAATATAGCTCAAAGCATAAAGCCTATAGAAGAAAAGATAAATAAGTATGCAAAAGTTCTTAGAGAAAATAATATAACCAGATTAAATGAAAGAATTTGTAATGCAAATGCTAGTACAATATATCTAGATTTAATAAGTAATTTAGAAAGAATAGGAGACCATGCAACTAATATTGCAGAAACTGTAGTATAAGAAGTTTTTCACATAAAAAAATAATATATATTTAAAACTGTAGTAAAATAAAGTTTGATATTTTACTACAGTTTTTTTGTGCTATAATCAAATTATAATTAAAACTTTTTTACAAAAGGGGGCTACATAATGATTGCAATAATGTTAGCACCATTATATCTTTTGGTAAATTTTTATATTTTACGTTGGAATTTAAGATGGATGGGAGTATGCACAAAGCACTTTAAATCAAAGTTTTTTAAAATAGTTTACATAACTTTCTATACTTTTATATCAACATCATTAGTTATAGCATTTTTGTTGCCCACCTCAAGTTTACAAAGATTATTAAAGTATATAAGTAATTATTGGCTTGGAACATTTTTATATATTATTTTACTTGTATCTTTATTTGATTTAATAAGAATTATAATATTACATACAAAAGCTAAAAATACAAGAATAGTGATATCAAAAAAGACATTTGTATCAGTAGGAGGACTATGTATTGCATTTATTATTTTTATTAGCACTTATGGAATATTACATGCAAAGCATATTTACACTACAAATTATGATATTTATATAAATAAAACTTGTGGAACAGAGAAATCAATGAAAGTAGTAATGATTGCAGATTTGCATCTTGGATATAGTATAGGTACAAGAACTATGAAAAATATGGTAAGTGGGATAAATAAACTTGATGCAGACTTAGTTTGTATTTCAGGAGATATTTTTGACAATGATTATGATGCTTTAGATAATCCAAAAGAGTTAATAAAGATATTAAAAGGAATAAAAAGCAAGTATGGAGTTTATGCTTGTTATGGCAACCATGATATTGATGAAAAGATATTAGCTGGATTTACTTTTAATACAAAAGCAGGAAAAGAAAGTGACCCACGTATGGATGAATTTTTAAAAGAAGCAAATATTAAATTATTAAGTGACGAAGTAGAATATATTAATAATGAATTTTATTTAGTAGGACGTGTTGATTATTCAATAGCAAAAAAGTCACAAGAAAGAAAAACTCCTAAGGAGCTTATAGATGGCTTGGATAAATCTAAACCTATATTTGTGATTGACCATCAGCCAAAGGAATTAAAGGAACTATCAGATTGCAAAGTGGATTTAGATATGTCTGGACATACTCATGCTGGACAACTTTTCCCAGGAAATATTCTTAATAAATTTATTTGGGAAAATGGATATGGATATCTAAAAAAAGGAGACATGCATTCAATTGTAACTTCTGGAGTAGGTGTTTGGGGACCTAATATGAGAGTTGGAACTAAAAGTGAAATTACAGAAATTAATATAGAATTTAGATAGATAAGTATCATTACTTTAATTAGAGCAGAGTTAATATATTGTTTATATTAATTTGGATTTTAATATAAACAATATATTTATTCTGCTTTTTTAGTATATAAGGAAATTATGTTTGTTGCTAAATTTAAGATAACTTTTTAAGCTTAATAATTAAATTAGAACTTTGTATTGTTTATTTACATAAGCAACTTATATTAGTTTATAGTGTTCTAAAGCATAATATATACCATCTTCATCAATATCCTTAGTAACAAAGGATACTTTGTCAAATAATGAAGGATTACTATTTCCCATAGCAATTGATGTGTGGGCATATTCTAGCATAGCTAAATCATTTGTGCTATCTCCAATTGCATATGTATTTTCTAGTGGAATATCTAGATGTTCTGATATGTATTTTATTCCTGAAGCTTTTGAATATCCAAGTGGAATAACTTCATAAAAATCTTCAGCTCTTTTTATAAATTCAAATCTATCTTTGTATTTTTCATAAAAGCTATTAAAGTCACTATCTTCATTTATAAAAACAACAAATTTATCAATTTCAATATTTTCTTCATGCCATGTTGAGCCATAAAAGAATCCTTCACTTTTGTGTTGGTTCATTATTCTTAAAACATCTTTATGTTTTATATTTTCAAAATTATCAAAGTATACAGTGTCTCTTCCTTCTAAAATTCCTTCTAATTTGAACTTATCCACATCATCTGCTATTTCTCTTGAAAGCTTTTTGCCAATGGACTTATAAAAAAGAACTTCATTATTAAATTCAATATAAGTACCACAACCGCATAAATATCCATCAAAGTTTAAGCTTCTTATTAAAGGGGTAATTTCAGAAAGAGGTCTTCCTGTATTTATAAAAGAAAGATTCCCTTTATCTTTAAGCTTTTTTAGTGCAATTTTAGTGCTTTCAGGTATTATATGAGTTTGTTCATTAATTAGGGTTCCATCAATATCAAAGAAAACTATATTTTTATTCATATATATACTCCTTTTGTTCGTTTATGGTAAAATTATAACATAAAGATATGAAAGGAGAAATGAAACAAATGCCATTTGTAGGAAATAAAGTAACAGTAAAAATATCAGAGGAAAAGGAAAAAGCTATAAAAGAAAAGTTAGGAAAAGCAATAGAACTTTTAGGAAAAAGTGAACAGTATTTAATGGTAGGCTTTGAGGATAATTACAAATTATATTTTGCAGGGGAAAAGCTTGAAAAAGGTGCATTTATTGAAGTTAAGATTTTTGGAAAAGCAAGTAGTGAAGCTTATGAAAAATTAACAGCAGAAATATGTAAAATCTATGAAGATGAATTAAATATACCTAAAGACAAGATATATGTAAAATATGAAGAGGTAAGTAATTGGGGCTGGAATGGATTTAATTTTTAGTGCAAATTAAAATATTTAATAAAACTCTGAGCAAAGAAAAATATACCTTAGTAAGTAAGAATAAAATTTACTTATTAGGGTATAACTAATTTATATAGGTAGGAGGTCGATTTTATGCAAGTCATTGACGTTGAAAGTTTGTTACAGAGGATAAATAAATTAAGAGAAGCACAAAAAATATTTTCAAAATATACTCAAAAACAAGTTGATGAAATATTTAGAGCAGCTACAATGGCAGCTAATGATTCAAGAATAAAATTAGCTAAGATGGCAGTAGAAGAAACAAAAATGGGTATTGTCGAAGATAAGGTTATAAAAAATCATTTCTCAGCAGAATATATATACAATCAATATAAAGACATGAAAACCTGTGGAGTTGTAGATAGAGATGAAACATTTGGAATAAGTAAAGTTGCAGAGCCTATAGGGGTTATTGCTGCAATAGTTCCAACAACTAACCCAACATCCACTGCTATTTTTAAAACATTAATAGCATTAAAAACAAGAAATGCAATTATTATAAGTCCTCACCCAAGAGCAAAAAATTCTACAATAGCTGCAGCCAAAATAGTTTTAGAGGCAGCAGTTAAAGCAGGAGCACCAGAAGGAATAATAGGTTGGATTGATGAACCTTCAGTAGAACTATCTAAAAGGGTTATGGAAGAAAGTGACCTTATTTTGGCAACTGGAGGACCTGGTATGGTTAAAGCTGCTTACTCATCAGGAAAACCAGC